>JBDRJJ010000134.1:0-11269 GCA_043815135.1 Microcaldota archaeon
ACAATGTCCTTCTCAATCGCATCCTCCAAATGCGGCTGGTCCTTCACGACTTTCTCCACGGCGTGAGAAACTGTAACCATACAATCATCCCCTACTTTGTTATTATAATAACAACAAGTTTATATATCTACTTTGCGTTAAATTAGTCGAACATCACAATCGTGGTTAGCATGGGTAATGGAAACGGTTTTGGCGAAGTGCTTACAAGCTCTGTTCATGAGGTTACAGCTAGAACCGAAGACACATCTCAGAGACGAGACCCGGGAACAATACGACTAGCTTACATCACTTCCCCGCGGGAGCTTGAGAAAGAGGGGGCAGGTTCTAGCCCGCTAATCACTCCAACTCTTGAATACCTCCAAAGAGCCATACTGGCAGGCAACAAATATATCTCAAGAATAGAAATAGCCGCAGTCGTAGTTGATGACAGCGGCCGGGCGAGCCAAGACGCAGAGCCCTCAAGGGCGTTTACATTCTTGAAAAACCTTTGCGAGCAGAACGGAATAACATTGCACGTGGAAGAATCAGCTCCCTGGAGGAGCATTCGCGGCGACCCAGTTACAAAGGCGAATGCGAAACTGGCTTATGAGGAACGAATACTCGATTTCATGAGAACAAATAAAATCGACATAATCCTTTCAGATTCATATACGATTCTCTTCGACAGAGTGATGCTCGACCAGCAAAACGGCTACCGCGGCCTTCTCCTGAATGTCCACCCCGGGGTGAACAAGGAAGTTCCGGGACTCTACCCGACTCGGGACGCACTCTCGAGAGCAAACATGTTTGCGCACGACCAAACAGAGAGGGATGGCGTGAGGGCCCAGCTAGAGGACCCAACGAAACAGATGCTCGAGCTTCGACGCAATGGGAACGTTCCTTCGCTCGTAAATATTTTCACCGAGATGAAGCTTCCTTATACGATTGGCGAGGATACGGTTACCATCCCGCGAGCGCCGAACATCTTCCGCGCAACAACCGGCGCATGTCTACACCTCGTGAATGAAATTCTCGATGGGGGGAGGCCAATTCTTGGTTCAACAGGAACTCCCATCCGGGAAGGCACTACGGAGCAGGAGCTCAGGATAGACAACTACACCACAAAGAACAACGTGGTGCTACGCGGTCTTGGAATGTTCATCCGCGAGAGAGAGACCCAAAACCTAATACTCGAAAACAGGGTAAGGAATGCGAATTTCTCCCAGTCCATGCCAGTTCCAGTGGCCCTCGCGCCAAGATCGGCAGTTCCTATCCAAAACAACAGGCTCAAAGCCTGATTGCTTAGCAAGACATAAAATTGTTGCTCGTTAGAGCAGATAAGGTGATCTGATGAGTAGTGACGCCGAACAAATGTCTCTTCTGAAAAAGCTAGTTTCAATAAACTCGGTCTTCCCAGGGGAAGAGAGGATTGCGAGGTTTCTTGCGAGTCACTTCGGGTCGTTCGGATTTAAAACAACACTACAGGAGTTCTCGCCTGGACGCTACAATGTGATAGCACAGAAAGGCCCGCGCAAGAGCGCACTGCTTCTTTTTGGGCATTTTGACACAGTCCCTCCATACAACTACGGCTCAAGGGACCCGTTCAAGCTCACTGAGAAGGGCGACAGGCTTATGGGCCTCGGCGCCTGGGACATGAAGGCAGGAGTCGCGATAATCTCCGCGTGCGCGAAGGAATGCGACACTTCGAAGCGCGGAATAAGAATAGTGCTCTCAGCCGATGAGGAGAACATTTCTGAAGGCACGTGGTTTGCCCAGAAGAACGGGGATTTCAAGGATTGCTCATTCGCCCTCAGCCCTGAAATACCTGACCAGCAGGAGGAAATGAAACTTCAGGCGACTGCGCCAGTCCTTTCTGGAAGGAGAGGAAGATGCGTTTATAAATTCAAGGTCAGGGGAGTTGGCTCCCATGGTGCGGGCACTGGCGGAATCAGTGCAGTAGATTTAGGGATGAAGCTTGTCGCCGCCTTGGAACGAGTCCCCCTCACTTCCTCCCGGGGAGTCCCCTGCAGGCTCTTCATACGGAAATTCCAGGCAGAATCCACTTCGCTCGCAGTGCCGACTGAGGCAGTGCTTGAAGCGGACGTTCACTACGTTCCTCCGTACAACCCCAAATCATTCCTTCAGCATATCAAGAAACACCTCAAGGGCCTCAAGTTCCCAAAAGGATGCAGCTATTCAGTAGAAATCCCAAAAAGAAAGACCCCATACCTGCCTGCCTACGACACAAACAGAAACAATCCCCTCGTGAAGAAGTTCGCTTCGCTATGTAAAGGCCGCCTCGGCGCCTGTAACTTCTCCTATGGGCTCACAGTTGCGGATGAGAATGTAGTATCTGTTGAGAGAATTCCAGTGATAACGCTCGGCCCGGTTGGAGGGGAGGCGCATAACTCGAATGAGTGGCTGTCGAAAAAGAATTTCCTCGCTCTTTCCAGGGAATACCCAAAAATAGTCCAGGGACTTCTTGACTAGCGGGTTATGTATCTCCCGACATTCTTTTTCATGTCGATTACCTTCGGGCCTTCCCGCTCCAGGAACAAGAGATTCCCCCTTGCCCCCAAAACCTCTCCCTCGAGCAGGTTGTCAAGAACAGGCTTAGTCTCAAGTTTAGGATAAAACGGAGACAAATCCATCAACCCCAAGGGCTCGAGCCCTGGGAAATTATTTTGTTTTATTTTGTTGATTGCGATTTCAATAGATTGCTTTGAAATCTCCCTCCCCGCTCCAAGCAATTTGAATTTTTCACTAGTCCTCACAGCATTCCTAAACCCGAACTGGTGCTGGATGAGCGCCTCAACTGCCCTCGCCTCAAACCCATCCTTCGCTTTCGCTATAACGACTCCAAAGTCAGCGCCCTGCTCGATTAAGCGTTCTTTAATCCGCTCCTTCCTGGTCACTCCAGCTTTCACAAGCTCCCCGAAGCTCGCCAAATAAATGAGGTGCTCCCCAAGCAGGCACTCGGAATGCCCGAAAAGGCACTCGTCTCCCCTGCACGATGCACAAGAGAGTTCGAGCTTTCGGCAATGCGGACATTTGCCACTGTCTGAGACTGCTTCATCCGGGCACGGATAGCTTTTGTCGAAGCGAGCGTAACCGATGCAATAGCGATTGAAGGAAAGCTCAAGGGAGATTTGGCCCGAGAGTTCAAATTCCTCAACCCCAGAACCCTGGCTCGAGCGAATTACTAGCTTTGGTTTGCTATGGGAATAGAAGCTGATGATGTGTCGCACGGAATCCTTTTGCAGGAGAAAGAATAAATAAAGGACGAGAGCGAGGTTCCACTGCTAGGAATAGTTATAAAAGAATAACCACCATTACTGTGTCATTCAACTTCTAACATGGGAAGGAGGTTTTGGGAATGGTAGACGCAAACCACAAATATGACACATATCAAAAGGCCGGCAAGCTGAACTTCACTCCGAATATGCCGAACTATGAGGAGACTTACAAGAGCTTCAAGTTCGAGGACCATTACAACGAGATAGGCTGGGCCCAAGGAAAACCCCTGAATGCAGCCCATGTTGCAGTTGAGAGGCATGCGAACGGCCCGAACGCGAACAAGACCGCACTCATTTACGTTGGGGACAACAACCTGGAGGAGCGCTACACCTACAAAGAGCTTCACCTCCTTTCCAACAAATTCGCAAATGTTCTGAAAAAGCACGGCATAAAGAAAGGGGACAGGGTGTTCCTGTTCATCTCGCGAGTCCCCGCGGTCTATGTGGCGTTCCTCGGGATATTGAAGGCCGGTGCAATCGCAAGCACGCTCTTCGGCGCATTCGGCCCGCAGGCGGTCAAGGATAGGGTGGGCGCTTCAGACGGAGTAATGATAATCACGAATGCGAAGCTCAAAGAGAGGGTCGACTCAGTGAAGGCGGAGATGCCAGCTCTCGAGCACGTTATTGTTGTAGGGGCGAAGGAGGAGATGCCAGGAGCAATCTCCTATGAGAAGGAGATGGAATCTTCTTCTGACGAGTTCACGATGGAAGAGACCCACCCAGAGGATACATGCTTCATGCTCTACACATCAGGAACAACCGGAAAGCCCAAGGGAGTTATGCATGCCCACATGGCAATCCTTCAGCAGCACATGACTGCAAAATGGGTTCTGGACCTGAGGCCCGAGGATGTCTACTGGTGCACAGCAGACCACGGGTGGGTCACAGGGATATCATACGGAATCCTTGGTCCGCTATCAATCGGAACCACGATAATACTCTACGAGGGCAGGTTCTCTGCAGATGCCTGGTACTCCACGCTCCAGAAATACAAAGTGAATGTCTGGTACACTGCCCCAACTGCGATAAGAATGCTCATGAAGGAGGGGAAGGAAATCACGAAGAAGTACGACTTCTCTTCGCTTCGGGTAATCTACTCGGTGGGCGAGCCGTTGAATCCAGAGGCAATCCGCGAAGGCCTTGACATGTTCGGCCTTCCGTTCCACGACACGTGGTGGCAGACCGAGACTGGCGCGATGATGATAACCAATTACCCATGCATGGATATCCGCTTCGGCTCGATGGGCAAGCCCTTCCCAGGGGTTGCTGCTGGAATCATAGACGACAACGGGAACGAGCTCGGCCCGAACGAGGAAGGGAACCTTGCGCTAAGGCCGGGCTGGCCAGCGATGATGAGAACAATCTGGAAGAACCAGGAAAAATACGACAGCTACTTCAAGAATGGCTGGTACACTGCCGGCGACAAGGCGTGGAGGGATATGGACGGGTACTTCTGGTTCATAGGACGGGCTGATGATGTAATCAAGACCTCCGGCGAGAGGGTCGGCCCATTCGAGGTTGAGAGTGCGCTCATCGACCACCCAGCTGTTGCAGAAGCAGGGGTTATCGGGAAGCCGGACCCAGTGAGAGGAGAAATCATAAAGGCGTTCATCACTCTCAAGAAGGGCTTCGAGCCAAGCGACAAGCTCAAGGAAGAGATTCAGCAGTTCGTGAAGAAGAGAATGGCTGCTCATGCCTTCCCTCGGGAGATTGATTTTGTCCAGAACCTCCCAAAGACTAGAAGCGGGAAGATAATGAGGAGAGTCCTCAAGGCGAAGGAGCTAGGCCAGGACGTTGGGGACACATCGACTCTTGAGAGCGATTAGTTCCCCTTCTTTTATTATTTTTATTTTACCTTAGCATGGCTTTGGCCGGATTGGCTCCAGCAATCGTTCCCCCGCCGCGAATCTCGCTTCCCCTAATCGCCTTAACGGCAGGCTTCTTTATGAGCTCCGCCATCATCGTCCCTATTTTTTCCTTTAGGAGCCGCAGCTGAGCGCCGAATTCCCTTTTATCCTGAGCGAGGTTCTCAGGCAGCTTTTCAACAAGCTCCTCGGTTTTCCTCAGGTGCTTTAGTGCATGCGCGAAATCGACTTTCCCTTCCCGCGGTTCGTCCAGCTGTTTCTTAACATAATCAATGCCCTCCTGAATAGGCTCGACCTGCTTCAGATAGGAAACGCGCTCCCGCATGTCCTGAATCCTCTTTGGAGGGACTAGCTCGCCCAAAACGTATTTTCCCTCCTCCTCCGCAGAACCCTTGTCAATGCAGAGGCCAAGCAGGTTCTCAAGGGGCATGAGCTTCAGCTCGCCGATATCTGTTTTAGCAACGTAGTCAGCCACAGCGCTGCGCGCCCGGCTTTCCAGTGCAGGAAACCTGGCGATTGCGCTCACAATCTCTCCTCGGACTTCCTCGTGCCTCCTTTCTATGTGATTGATTGGATGATTCACAAGGGAATTTGCCCTCTCCTGCACGAACATGTAAAAGCGTTCCGGCAACTTCTCCTCAACTCCCGCCTTGTCCTGCTGGAACTTTGCCTGGTCAGTTGATAACTTCTCAGCCAGGGAAAGGAACTCGCTTACTGCCCAACCAGAAAACCTGTCCTGGCTGCTGTTTGCAAATTGCATCGCAAGCTCATACCCCTTCGTGCGAAAGCTCTCCAGCCTTTTCGCATTAGCCTCAGGCTCAGCTGAAAGCTTGGCAATCGCGCCAATCTCCTTGGAGTTCAGCAGTACATCCAAGGCTTTCAATGCATTAACTTTGTTCCAATCAAGCCTGTAACTCTCCTGTTCTGCACCGAGCTTTTGCAGCTCAGCTGAAATCCTGGTGAAAAAATAGCCTGCGAGGCCGCTCGCCTCCTCGGGGTTACTGCTGCTCACTTTTTCAAGCCCCCCCTTAAGAGCAAGAAGCCGTTCGCTCGACAATGATTCACCAAAAAGACTAGTTTCGAGCACAGCCGCTCTCAACTCTAGAATGCTTCCATTTTCATTTTGAGCCATGGACATCCCCCCAAGAACGAGATGTTATATTATGCCTGAAAAACATAAAAGCTTACGCATTTTGCGAATTCCCGGACTCTTGGCTCAGCTTGGGCGACTAGAGTTCTGGGCCTGCCCCCTCCTCGACTCTTGCGAGGGCGAACCTCCTCTTTCTTTTCCTGTGTATCTTCCTGCCCACCTTCCCATCCTCGAGTCCGACGACTGAGTTCCAAGACAAATAAGAACCGATTCCCCCAAAAAGAACCCCACAAGTGAACACTACGAGATTAGAATAAGGCTGTTCCGGGTAAATCCAGAGGAATGGATATGCTACTGATAGCAGTAAGTATATGCTCGCCCCTACGAAAAGCACTCCTGCTGAAAGGCTGACTATATGCATAATGGTCGCACAATGATGTCATCAAATCTGGTATAAAAAGCTTTGCGGGCAAAAAGGTCCCATGCAAAAAATCTTCGCAGTTTTATTAGCACTGGTTCTCATCCTAGGATGCACATCCGAGCAAAATCAACAGCCATCTCCCGGAGTTGAAATAAAACAAGTGAACAGCAACAACCAATCAATTGAAAGCGTCCCTGTCCCAATGGCCGAGCCATCCCCGCCACCGCCTCTTCCAGAGCCAAAGCTACTTTTATTTTCAATCTCCACTGAAAAAGATTCTTACATCTCCACTGAAGAGCTTACCGCCACTGTGGCTCTCGAGGTTCAGGGCGAGCTTCCAGGGGTTAGGGTTACTGTTCATGGTGTGGAGAACCTGAATGAAATCGAGCTCCTGAACCAGAACGGGGTAATACACCTAAAAGAAGGAAACAGCTCTCTCAACTTCACGATAAACCTGCCATCCTGCTCCTACTGCTCAAGGCTTCCTGCTGGGGAATACTGGATTTTTGCTGAGGCACAGGAGGACAATCAGACTCTAGCTCTCGCAAACTGCTCAATAAACTTCTCTGCAGGTTAGTTTAGTCTAGCCCGGGGGTTTCTTTATTTTCTCGCTCGCGAGTTCCGGCACCTCCTTCTCATCTAGGGGATTCAGCGCGTATCTCATCGCCCCGCCTTCTTTCTCGAACTCGGAAACCGGGGTCTTTCTTATTCCGCTGCCCACGAAATCGTATACGTATCCCCCATAGAAAATCCCCCAGTGCTCGCCTGAAAAACTCCCTGGGTCGGAAACTGAGAAGACCTTGAGTATCGATCCGTTCCCCCATTTTCGATTCAGGAATTTGTCTTTCGCTGTTCTCCTTATACTCCTCATCTCTTCTGCGCTCTTTTCAGGAAGCTTATCCTCAACGCTTTTTGCGATGAACCACTCAGCTGAAATCATCCCATTGCCGCTCTCTTCCAGTATGATGTTCCTTTTGCCTCTAATCCCCCTGGCGACCAAAAGCGCGAACTGGCAGAAGTCGAAGCAGTCGTTAATTCCCAGCCTGTACTCCCCCATCGGCCTGAGCCCGTTTTCCTGCAGTTTGTACGCAAGGATAGCGACGTATCCGACTCGTTCTGCAACAAGGCTGTTCTTGTGCGAGGCCTCAATGTGGGCGTCTAGCGCCCCTGTTTTGTTCTCTTTGCCTTGAAGCGACAGAAGTGCGGTGTCCGTTTCCTTTAGTGTTTTCTCAATCCATTCAGGGCTTATGTTTTTTTTGCTTGCGCCCAGCGCTCGGAGGAGTTCTGGCAGGTAACCATGGTCAGACAGCCTAGAAACATCAACGCTATAATCCAGCAGCATCCGGTCCTTCCCCAAGAGCGACGAGAGGGCTTCATTTATTTTTTTTTCAGAAGCGCCATTCTTCCTTGAGGCGACAAGAATCTCCCCAAGGGCAAAGAGAGAGAAGCGTATGTTCTCGAGTGCCGCGGCCTTCTGCCCTTCGGGCATCTTCTCCAGTGCAAGCTCCAAAGCAGTTTTTTCGCTTCGGATTATTGGCGCGTACTTGATTGTTTTATTCGGAACGTAGACGAATGTCGCGTCAGCTGCCTCTGGCTCACGTTGCACCCTAAGGTTCATGTCCCCCATGCCATAATTCGCCCTTTTGGGATATAAATAACAATGCTCGGGGAATTCGACCATCGCCCCACGTGCAAAAACCATTATAAACGTCTCAGCAGAAATCTGCCTGGTATCCATGCTCATTGAGGAGATTGAGGACGCGGAGAAGCAAGCCGAGAGCATATTGAGCGAAGCTCAAGACAGAGGAGCCTCAAGGATAAGTGAAGCGAAGTCAAAATCATACGAGCGAATAGTGGGCGAGGCGAGAGAGAAGGGGGAGAGGATGCTCGGGCAGAGCGAGAAGCAAGCAAAAGAAGAGGCAAAAGGGATTGAGCAAAAGAAGAGGAGATTTTTTCTCCCTGCTGAAGCCCGGCACAAGCTCGCGAACAGCCTTTCCGAGAAAGTCGTAAATCTTGCGTCCATCTAGTCTTTAAGAGTGTTCCAATGAAGGCGAAAATGAAAGTGGCCAAGGTTGCCGTTCACAGGAAGAACGCAGCGATAGTTGCCGAGAGCCTTCAGTCCATGGGCATGATGCACCTGTCTTTTGAGGATTCGCACTCTTTCGAGAGGCAGGATGAAGACCTCGGAAAGTTCGATTACATCCTCAACTACCCCTATTTTGAGAAGGAGAAAAAAGACGTTGTAGAGAACTTTGCGTCTCTCGAGAGGAAAATAGAAGCGAAAAGCGTCAAAAAGCTTGCGTTAAAGGGCCTCGCGGGAATCGGGGCGTATGACGAACTGAAAGCAATGGAGACAAGAATTGCGGGATTGGTCAAGAGAAGGGAATCCCTCCTCTCTTTATCATCAGAAATTCGCTCGCTTCACTTCAAGGTCGAATTTCCCATGCATAAGCTTGGGGAGACGAACCGGGCGAAGCTGTTCCTCGTAAAGGGCAAACCTCCCGAAGGACCCGAGTGCGAGAAAGTGGGAGAAGAGGTTTTCGTTTGCTCTTCATTGAAGGAGCAGACCGTGGAAGCGAATCAAATCCAGCTCAACCTGCTCGGGCTCACCGGGACTCCGAAGGAGATGATTGCCAAGGCAACAAGCGAAGAAAAGGAGCTCGCAAAGCAGAGGATTCAACTGATAGCCGAAGCGAGAAAGCACCAGGAGAACATTGTCATTTTCAAGGCTGCCCACGACTACCTTAGAGCTGAAAAGAGAAAGAGCGAAGCTCTCATGCGCTCGAAAGGGACGAAGAACACAATACTGATAAGCGGCTGGATACGAGAGCGGGACGAGGAGAAGATTGCTTCCCTCAAGGGTTGCGAGTTCGAGCTCTCGGACCCAGAGGGGGACAACGCCCCCACCGACCTAGACAACGGTCCAATCCTTAAGCCATTGGAGACAGTGACGAAAGTTTTCGGAGTCCCGCGATACACGGAAGTCGACCCGACCCCGTACCTCGCGGTTTTCTTCGTCCTCTCAATGGCCCTCTGCCTCACGGATGCAGGCTACGGGCTCATGCTCGCGGTTCTCGCTTCCATCCTTTACCTGAAATACGGGCTCAAGTTCGCGATGCTTCTCCTCTATGCAGGGATTGTCGCAATCGTAGTGGGAGTCCTCATAGGTGGCTGGTGGGGCGACCTCGGGAACAGTATCCCGCTCTTCAGGCCGATTCTCTATCCAAATGGAATAACCCCGATTGATTTCCTGGTGCTCTCGCTCTCGATAGGGATACTCCAGATTACTCTTTCCCAGCTCATAGCAGCAAGGGAGAAGCTCAGGAAGGGGGACTGGGTTTCCGCACTCCTGGACCACGTCCCCTGGGTCGTGTTCCTGCTGGCAATTGCCTCAATAGGGCTCGACATGGCCGGGGCGATAAGCTTCAAGTACGGCATATACATAGCAGGCGGATGCGTCCTGCTCGTCATCCTCACGAGGGGGAGGAATGAGAAGTCCATACTTGGGAAGATTGTCTCAGGGATATTCTCCCCCTACGACCTTGTGGCATACATGGGGGACATCCTTTCATTCTCGAGGCTCCTTGCCCTCGGGCTCACTTCAGGCCTGATTGCGAGCGCGATAAACCTGCTCGCAATGCTCTCATGGGGCATCCCGCTCGTTGGCATAATCCTCGCCCCGCTCATACTGATATTAGGGCATACGTTCAATCTATTATTGAGCACGCTTTCGGCATACATCCATTCATCGAGGCTCCAGTATGTCGAGTTCTTCAACAGGTTCTATTCAGGCGGCGGATTCAGTTTCCAGCCGTTCTCGAAAAACTATAGGTATTTCAAGGAGGTGTAGGTATGTTTGAGTTCCTGTCAATCGGGCTGTTTTTTGCCCTCGGGGGAGCTGCCCTTGCGGCGTTTCTCCCAGGCATAGGCTCGTCAATCGGGGTCGGAATAGTCGGGCAAGGCGCATCCGGGGTGATAGCAGAAGACCCGAACAAGTTCTCGAGGCTCCTAATATTGCAGCTTCTCCCAGGAACGCAGGGGTTCTACGGGCTCATCGCGTCAATTCTGATTCTCCTAAAATTGGGATTCCCAGGAGAGTTCGTCTCTGTTTCGCTCGTAAGCGGGGTCGCGATATTCTGCGCTGCCCTCCCAGTCGCGTTTGTGGGTTGGATTTCAGCAATCCACCAGGGGAAGGTATCGCTTGCTGCAATCACAATCGCAGTAAAGAAACCGGACGAGTTCGGGAGGGCGATTGTCCTTCCTGCGATGGTTGAAACATACGCGATACTTGGCCTTCTATCAACAATACTGATACTGAACAGCATTACTGCAGTTCCTGCTTGAAGGGACAAGTGTTGCAAATGCCAAAGGTTTCACAGCAGATAATTGAAGGGGCTGAGAAAGAGGCCTCGGAAATCCTAGCGAAAGCTGAGGAAGAGGCGAGGGCAATCGAGCACGCCAAAGCAGAAGATGCCAAAAAGAGGGCGAAAGAGATACTTGAAGAGGCATCCGGGAGGGCGCACGAACTAAGAAAGAGGATTCTCGCCCAAACGAGGCTGTCTGTGAAGCAGATGGAGATAGAGGAGAAGGGTGCCATCGCCTCTGCTGTTTTCGAGGG
>JBDRJJ010000135.1:0-3297 GCA_043815135.1 Microcaldota archaeon
TTTCCCTAAGCATTATCTCTTATGTTCTTGGGAAAATAATCGAAAAGCCGCGGTATTTTAAAGACAGCCGGGGGGAAGATTTGGGTTTTTTTGTCCAAAAGAAGCTCTTGGAATGCTTGGAATACGCAAAGCATGGCAGAAAAGAGGATTTTTCACGCGCATCCCATGAGTTGTTAACCCACCTCGGCGAGTTTGATGAGAGGAACAGACACTATGTCAGGGGTCTCATCGACAAGGCAAAACTCAAGATTGCCGCGAGATTGTACGCCCAAGGCTTCTCCCTTTCTTACGTCGTCTCGATAACTGGAGCGGACACGAGGGAGGTTCTCAAGTATATTGGCCAGACGCTGATGTTTGACAGGGTCGGAAAAACCAAGGAAGTTAAAGAGAGGTTGGCGAATGCAAGAAGGATATTTGGGTAAGGCGGTAATTTGCGACTCTAGTTCGCTCATCGCACTGGCCGAGTCCTGCCTCTTCGGAGTAGTTGAGATGCTGGGGGAAAAACTCCCGGGTGGATTCTTCGTCTCCGACCGGGTGAAGCAGGAGTGTATCGATAGGCCGATGCGCATGCGCTCGCATGAGCTCACTGCCGTCAGGCTTAAGGATGCACTGAATAGGAACGTGATTAAGCTTGCAAGTGCAGGGTCAGAAAAGGAGATGAATGATATTGTCTGGGTTGCTAACAACATTTTTTATGTCAAGGGGAGGCCTCTTTCGGTAATACACGCGGGCGAGGCAGATATGATTGCAACTGCGAGGATTATGGGCACAAACAACATCCTCATAGACGAGCGAACCACGAGGATGCTCGTTGAAGCCCCTGAAAAGCTCCGGGACCAATTGGAACGCGAGTTCATGCGGGGCATCCAGGTTAACGAGAATTACCTGCAAAAGTTCGAGGCGATGACGAAGGAGCTCGTCATAGTAAGGAGCAGTGAACTCGTGATGGTTGCTTACGAGCGGGGCTATTTCAAGAAATACGGGACACTTGAAAAGAAAGCAATAGAGGCGGCGCTCTATGGGCTCAAGTTCAACGGATGCGGCATCTCGTTCTCGGAGATTGACGAATTCTGCAACAGCATCAGGTGAGTGGGCCGGATGAAGCACAATGGACCCGTTGTGGTGTTAATGGACGACCGCGAGAGCGAAAGCATCAGGGAGGAGCTTGAAGAGCTCGGGGCAAAAGTCGAAGTGAAGAGGCTCGGAGTGGGCGACTTCGTTTTATCCGGGCGGGTCGTGATTGAAAGAAAAACTAGGAGCGACTTTGAGAGTTCGATTACTGATGGGAGGTTGTTCCAGCAAGCATCAAACATGAGGGGGCAGTTCGAGCGCGCGATCGTGATTGTCGAGGGCGAGAGCTTCGAGGAGCGGGTCAACAAGAACGCTTTGTTGGGGGCGCTTGCGTCCTTGATGGTCGATTATGGAATTCCGGTTTTATTCACCAGGGGACCTGAGAGAACTGCGGATTTTTTGTTTGCAGTTGCAAAAAGAGAGCAACTCGGGGAGAAGCGGGAGCTGAGAATTCTCGGGGGGAAGAAACCGAGGACTCTTGCGGAGCAGCAGAGGCTCATAATCGAGTGCCTCCCGGGAGTTGGGCCGAAAAGGGCAAAAGAACTTTTGAAGTGCTTTTTTAATGTTGAGAATGTGATTAATGCCACCGAGGGCGAACTGCTTGAGCTTGATGGGATGGGTGAAAAGAGGGCGAAGGAGATAAAGAAAGTGGTGAAGTCTGCTTACAAAGAGGATGGGCGCGAGAAGGAAAAAGGCGAGTGAAAATAGGGGATCGGATGGTAAAAGCAATCGGAATGTTTTCTGGTGGGCTTGATAGCTCTGTTGCCATTAGGGTTATCCGGGAGCAGGGAATCGAGGTGATTGCGCTCCACTTTGAGTCTCCCTTCTGCGCTTGCCAGGACAAGGGATGCACAGTTAAGGAGGTTGCAAGAGAGCTCGGAGTCCAGCTGAAGCTCGTTCCTGAAGGAATGGATTTTGTGAATGTTGTGAGGAAGCCGAAGCACGGATATGGCTCTGCGATAAATCCGTGCATTGATTGCAGAATCCGAAGGCTCCGACAAGCCAAAAAAATTGCTCGAAAAATTGGCGCTGATTTCATTTTCACTGGGGAAGTTTTAGGGCAGAGGCCGATGTCGCAGCACTCGAGAGCAATGAAGACTATTGAGAGGGAAGCGGGGCTCGAAGGGAAACTTTTGAGACCGCTTTCAGCAAAATTGATGCCAGAAACTGAGGCTGAGAAAAAGGGGTTCGTGGACAGAGGGAAACTTCTCTCAATAAGCGGAAGGAGGAGAGTCGAGCAAGCCGCACTTGCGAAAAAATACGGGATAACTAAGAACTCGAGCCCAGGGGGGGGATGCCCGCTCACTGAGAAGGATTTTGCAGCAAAATTGAGGGACCTCTTCTGCCACAAGAAAAGGATTGATGTGCAGGACGTAGTCATTCTCAGGTATGGGAGGCATTTCAGGATTGGGAAGAACAAGATTGTCGTTGGGAGGAATAAGCGAGACAATGAAATGATTTTAATGCTCAAGAAGAAGGCTGATTATGCTCTCGAGGTTCCAAACACCGGAAGCCCGATAACGATATTGCAGGGCCCCAAAACCAGGGGGGCAATTGATGCTGCAGCGAGCCTGACTGCGAGGTATTCGGACTCGGAAGGTGAGAGCGTTCTGGTTGAGTACTGGAAAACCAAAGGCGAGAAAAGGAAGAGAACCGAAATCGCTCCTGCTAATGACGAATTCTGCAAAAAGAACATGCTTACGGGGCCAGGGCAGGATGGCAAATTTAAAAACATGCAAGCGTCATAGCTTCTCGATGGTTATGGCCAAGCGGATATACTTCCTAGTGCTATTTTGTTTTGCTGTTCTGTTATGCGGCTGCACCCGTGATGAAGACCGGCTTAAGATAACGGGCTCTGACACGATGGTGATTTTGGGGCAGGCTTGGGCAGAGCAGTACATGGAACTGGACCAAAACAAAACTGTCTCTGTACCGGGCGGCGGCGCGGGGGTGGGGATAACCGCGGTAACCGACGGGGGGGTGGATATTGCCCAGTCATCCCGCGAGATGAAGCAGGCAGAAATCGAGAAGGCAACGGCGAATGGGGTGAATCCCGTCAAGACGGAGGTTGCTTATGATGGGATTGCGATAATTGTAAACCCCAGCAATGTGATTGAGCAGCTGACTGTGGAACAGGTCGGGAAAATTTTCACGGGGGAGGTCAGGAACTGGGAAGATGTTGGGGGGGCCGACGGGCAGATTGGCATCTACTCGCGCGAATCATCT
>JBDRJJ010000136.1:0-3133 GCA_043815135.1 Microcaldota archaeon
GGTTCGTGTAAATAAACTTCATCCCCTTCTTATCATCGAGCCTGCAGAAACCGTATCTTTCAAATTGGACCACTTGCCCCTCGGAAAGGTTTGCGCACTCTTTCTCGCAATATCCCGCATCTACTTTCATGCTGTTCTCCAACAGGTTCCCTTCACTATCAACGAGTTCCCCTGGAACGAGAACAGATGCTTCAATCCCTCCCGGGACAACCCATTGGATTTTTGGGCCAGGCTTGAGTTCCGTGCCTGCAAATTCACCCCAAATAATCTTTCCTTTCTCAACGACTTTCACGTTATACAGGTCTTTCAGCCTGAACTGTGAGCCAACCTCGAGATTCGCTGCGTCATTCCCAGAAATGAAAAACTTGCCTTCAGTCTCTATCTCCCGGACTCCCAAATCTTTATCTGGGTGTTTCTTCAGTTTGGCCATTGTCCCCGGGGCAGACTTAACATCCAGCTTGACGGGCGAACCAACGAAGAAATACCTCTCGCTCACCGGGTCGAGGATTTTCTTGTTCTCAGCAAGCAGTGCTTCGATAGTGGGGTTGCTCTCTGTTTTTCCAAGGCCAAAGCTCAAGACGAAGTTCCTTATGGCTTCCTTTGTTATCCCCCTTCGCCTGAGGGCGGCGATAGTGGGAAGCCTCGGGTCATCCCAGCCCGTTACTTCTTTCTTCTGAATAAGCGGTTTTAGCAGACGCTTGCTCACAGGCATCCCCTTAATCGAAAGGCGAGAGAATTCCACGAGCTTTGGCTTTCGAAGCGCGAGCGCCCCAAGAATTGCAAAATAAAGCTCGTCCCTGAGTTCATACTCCTTTGACCTCATAGCATGCGTCACTCCCTCAAGGGAATCGAGTATCGGTGCCTCAAAATCATAGGTCGGCCAGACCCGGTATTTTGTCCCTTGCCGGTAATGGGGGGTTTCAATTATTCTAAAGAGGGCAGGGTCCCTCATCACAGTGTTCTCGGATTTCATGTCCCCTACAAAACGGACAATCGCCTGGCCCTTGGCTATGCTTCCTTCAAGCATCCCTTTCCAGAGGGGGAGATTGCCTTGATCCTTACTTCTGCAGTCACACACTTTCCCCTTAGCCCGGCTGTCCTTTATCTCATCCGGCTTGCAGGTGCATACATAGGCGTGTGCACTGGAAATCAGCTGTTCGCAATACCCGTAGAGCTTCGGCATATAATCCGAGGTATACGTCTCGCTGTCCCAGTCTATCCCGAGCCACTCAAAAGCCTCCTTTATTACCCCAACGAACTCAGCGGACTCGGCGTCTGGGTTCGTATCATCAAACCTGAGAAGGAACTTCCCTTTGTATTTCCTTGCAGCCGACCACCCGATGAAGGCAGCCTTCGCATGGCCGATGTGCGGGTAACCATTGGGCTCAGGGGGGAAACGAGTTACCACTTTCCCTTCCTCAGCCTCCGGAAGCTCTATCCCCTTCTCCTCCTTCTTCTTTTCAATGAACGTATATTTGGAAATTTCAGCTTCAAGCTGCTCTTTTGAAAGCCCGTTCACCTCAGCCACAATCTTCGCAATCAGGCCCATAGTTCCTTTCATGTCCTTCTTTGCTTCAGGGACTTCGGCGATTACTCTTCCGACAACTGCCTTGGCTTCCGCTTTTCCATGGTCGAGTGCATTCTTGAGTGCGTGCTTTCTTGCAGATTCCTCAAGGCTCATTTTTTCACCAGCATCTTAGCGACAAGCATAGCGTCATGAAAGTTTATAACCGGTTTCCCCGCAAGTCCGAAATCGTCTGAAATCCTAGGACAAGCGGTGTTCACATAGCAATCGAAAGAGCCAAAATTGCGGAGAGTCTCGAAATTAACTTTATCGGCCACAAGGACGAGACATCTCTTCCCAAACCCATCGAGCACGTTTTTTACTTTTATCGCGGCGCGCGCATCTTTTTGCCCAGGTTTTGTGCTCACCAAGATCCCGACATTTTTCGCGAGGATGAGGGCGTTCATGGCTCCCCGCCTTGACTTTCTCGCGTTCTCGATTTTCTCGTCCATCCACTCGATTTGCCCTGAAAATGGGTCGACCCGTAAGACCGGCTTATGCACTTCCACCATTGCATGGAACAGCCCGCCCCCGAAATAGAGGATGCAGTCCGAGTCACTTTCTATCTGTTTGGCAGCTCCGAAATCACACCCAAGGACCTGCCCAGCGTATTTCGCCCGATTCCCCTTTCCGATGAAAACAATTTTTCCTGCCTGCTCGAGCTCGGTTTTTATCCCATGGAGTTGAGGGATATGCTGGACCGTCGTTATAATGCCGATTTTTTGGAATTTTGAGAGCTCGGGAAGAGCCTTTTTTATTATGCTTTCCATTTCTACTCCAATCGAGTATTCACGGTACTCTACTGGGATTCTGGTTTTCACCCCGAAGTCCGAATGCCCCCAGTGAATGATTTTCTTAGCCCCAATTGCTCTTGCCTCCTCCAAGGCGAGGTCGCAGGCCCCAAAGCATTCTGCAGAGGAAACGAAAACTTCGTGCCCCTCGCGCTCGAGCTTCCCGGCCTCTTCAAAAGCAAGTTTTTTCAGTCCTTCTGGAAATTGGAGAAGAATCCTCATAACCCGCATTTTCACAGTTTGGCTTTAAGCCCTTTACCCATCAACAAAATACGAAAGTTTAAATAGCCGTTTAGCCATAATATTGTTCTCACTCTCAGGGGGTATTCTATGCTTGTTGCGAGAACTGAAAACGGGACTAACCATATCTCTGGCCTCACAGTAACTGGCAGAATGGTTCGGCAGGTCCCGAGAGGCGAAGGCATTTTCGGAACTTTCGATTCTGCCAAAAAAATGGCGATGAGTGCGGTAGCGGAGAACTTGGCCAACAATAGGCTCGACCGCGAATATTCGGGCGCAATGCGCCTCGTCTCAGGCTTGAAAGGAAGAGATGGGAACTTGTCATTTCAAGATTAAAAGAAGCCGGCTGTAATACGCTTTCCACCTATGTGCCATGGAACTGGCATGAATATGAAAAAAATAAACTTGATTTTAACGGGAGAACGCATCCCAGCAGGGACCTGAATAAATTTTTAAAACTTGTGAAGGGTTCCGGCTTGAATCTGATCATCAAGATCGGTCCGTATATCCATGCGGAATTTAAAAACGGCGGTATTCC
>JBDRJJ010000137.1:0-6622 GCA_043815135.1 Microcaldota archaeon
GCTTTTCTGATAGTCGCATGTTCTTCTTCTCCCTAAGAACGTAAACAAATGGCGTACGATTGTGTACTGATAGGATGCGGTGCTTGTTGAAACAATCGTTCCGGAAAATGAATGATAAAACTAACTCACCCAAGCAAAAATCCGCCCATGTCGAACTTGTGGACGCGGTAGACCGAGACGAAGGAAGTCGAGCGGATGGAATCCGGGAACTTCTCCTTGAGCTTGTTGTGTAGTTCCCTCAGCTCATCCTCGCTCTCAAGCTCCAAGTCCACTTCGTACTCCCAGGGCCCGAGCGTCCTCTTCACCTGAACGACGTTCCGGTTCTGCCTGCAGTAGTCGAGGAACTTCTTCTCAATCTTCTTCACGTTGTGGAATGTTATGAAGCTCTTGAAGGCCTTGCGCTTGATTGAGTTGTTGTTGAGGAGAATACTAATACCCGGAATCATCTTCTCCTTCCTCATTTTCGAAATCCTGTCTGCAACCGCATCCGCGGAGACCCCGACTCTTCTCGCAATCTCGACGGCCCTCATCCTGCCGTCCTCCCCTAGGGCAGCGAGTATCTTCCGGTCCACGTCGTCAAGGTCCCTTCGTACAACCGTGCTGTCGAAGCAGAACGGCTTCCAGGTGTCGTCATCATTCTCAAGAAGGTAGCCGCGCGGGAAGCGCCAGAGGCTCACGACGTCTGCCATCTGGAAGTCGGTGATGAAGTTCCTGAATTTGTCCCGGAACTCAGCGACAAAAGTGGCGAGCTCGTTCATGTTCTTTGCGCACATCGTGAAACCGAGGTCGAATCGGCCGTTTGCGCTCACGACCCAGACGACCAGCTCTTTACCAGAAAGGAAGCGTATTACCTCCTCCTCGTCGCGGATGCTTGAGTCCTGGAAGCTCATGAAAAAGGTTGTGAGAAGGTAGCCGAAGCGCGTGATGGGGATATAGGCGAGGAATTTCTGGATGACTCCGTCCTGTTCCATCCTGTCAATCCTGTACCTCACGACCTCCCGGTTCAACTTGACTTTTTTTGAGAGCTGTGAGATTGGCTGGCGCGCGTCCTCGTCTAGGTTATAGAGTATCGCCCTGTCCTTTGAGTCAATCTCCCATGACATTCTGACCACGGAGGACTAAGGCATTAGGATGCCGCTAACCCCCCTTTCACCATATTCCGCTCATAGTATATAAAATGGTAGGTTTTTGCAAAATGTCTATTTAAGCAGGAACCCGCCAAGGTCGAACTTGTGGACCTTGTAGATTGTCACGAACGACGTGGAGCCGACTTCATCCTTGAAGTGCTCCTTGAACTCTGAATGTATCTTTCTCAGCTCGGTCTCGTCCTTCACTTCCAAATCGACCTCCCATTCCCAGGACCCGAGCGTCCTCTTCACCTGGATGGCATTCGGGTGCTCGGAGCAGTATCGCATGAACCTGTCCTTCACTGCGTTGAGGTTTTGGAACATGATGAATGTCCTGAAAAGCCTCCTGTTGAGGAGCACGTTGTCGATGAGGACTCCTACGCTTGCGATGATTTTCCTGTGCCTGAGCTTGGAAATCCTGTCCGCAACTGCGTCTGCAGAGACCCCCGCCCTTCGCGCAATCTCGACGGCCCTCATCCTGCCGTCCTCGCCCAAAGCTGCTAGTATCTTCCTGTCGACGTTGTCGAGCTCCTCGCGCTCAACCGGAAGCTCCTTTTGGGGGGCGTGGTCTGAGTTGTCCTTTTCCATGAGATATTTTCGAGGGAAGCGCCAGGCAAAAACAGTGTAGGAAGATTGTGTGTCTGAGAGCAGTTTTCCATAAAGGTCCCTGAAAGCGTCGAGAAACTCCGCCACTTCGCTCGTGTTTTTCGTGCAGAGCGTGAAGCCGAGGTGGAATCGCCCTTCCATGCTTGCAAGCCACATGACCTGCTTCTTCCCCTTCAGGTAGTTTATCACCGCTTCCTCGTCCGTCGGCTGGGTGCTGCGGAATCGCGCGTAGAAAGAAGTTACTGTGTAGCCGAATTTCGGGAGATTCAGGAACAGCAAGAATTTTTGTATGATTCCTTCCTCGACCATCCGTTCTATTCGGTAGCACACGACGCGTCTGTTCAGCTTGACTTTTTTTGAGAGCTTGGAAACAGGCTGGCGAGCATCGAGGTCAAGGCTGTATATTATCAGGCTGTCTTTTGCATCTATGCTCAATGCCATATTTACCATATGTCGCATACGGTATATAAAGAAATCGGTTTTTGGAAACAACCTGCGGGGGAAGCCATATATCCTGACCCAGTTTTAAGTAATACGGTCTTGGGTGCGCTGTGCGCATATAAGGGGGAGGTGGCACGAATGCCCTCTGGAAATGGATTTTTTGCCGTGAAAGGGGGACTGCCCGGGCCTCAAACAATCGGTGGAAACTCGGGCAATGACGGAGGGACGTCCCCAAGGATTTGGTGCCAGCCAAACCGCCCAAATAAGGATGTTGCCCCTTATTGGGGAGAGAACGGAGTACGCCCTGAACTCACATAAGCCTGGGGGACTTGGGAGGGACCTTGCAGGCGATGACGTGACGTTAGCGCTTGGGGCGGAACTCGCAAGCAGAAAAATCAGCTGTTCTGGAGAGTTGAACGGTGGGAAGAAATCGGAAGGGAAACCATTTTCCGATGAGTTGACTGGAAGGAATGGAAACGGCTCGGGAACTGGCGGAGGCCACAAGAGGCCGAACGACCCGTATAGCGAGGAGCCGCCAATCACACCTCAATCTGCAATGAACAGTGCAATCATAGCATCATACGTTTCTTCGTCCGATTTGGACGAGCGAAGAATCTCCCACAAGGCAATGGACAGGATTGATTCCCTGGAGAAGAGACATTCTCGCGATGAAAGGGCGCAATCCTTCCTGGAGCAGGTGTGGACTTTAATCGGGGTAGGCGGAGTCAGCATCAGCAAGGCGAGCGACGATATTCGATCAGGGCTTGCAGAAGCAGAAAAGAAGATGAAATCGAAAATCGACGCTGCGGCTGAATGCATGAAGTCGAAGCTCGACCATCTCATAAACATCAAGAACATCAGGAAAGAGCATCTCGAGAAATCCCGGCTCTTGCGGAATGTCCCCTCGATTACTACCTGGCTTGCCTCAATCGGCGTCTCAGCAGTTACCATATACAAGCTAGAGCAGGAAGTCTTGGACTTCATACAAAACCACATGCAGAAATATCCCACAATCCAGGAGCTTGACCACCTGACCTACTGCGTCGCAGCCTCGTTGTTCGTAGGGGCAATCATGGGCGCAAAGAAGCTCATCAACTGGGTGCTGGGAAAAAAGCAGGAGAAAGTGGAAAGGGAATTCCAGAAAGACAAGGACGAAACGATTGGGCTCTACCAGAGGCGGAAAACAAAGGCGGAAAGCGAGTACCGGGAGGCCCACACGGAGCTTGCTAGCGAGTTCCTGGCAAAAGCAGTCGAGAGGGCTGCGACCGTATATGCAAGCGTCTACGAGCTGTGCGACAACTACTACAAGTCATTCATAAGAAAAGACGAAAACTACAAGGAATACAAGGAGCTGAAGAGCACGCACGGGGAGAGGGAAGCTTTCGACTTCCTCATGAGAATCGGGAGGGAGGAAGCGAAGAGGCAGCTCATTGACTATGGGCCGGGCAATGGAAACACCTTCGTGAAAGGAGTTCCGAACTAGGCAGGGGGCTTCTTAGGCCCCTCTTTTTTTATTTTTCGCTTTTAGGAGGGTATTTCTTTTTTTCCAAGAGAGATTAATACATGGAAAGGGAATTCGGGGAGAAGCTCGAGAGCCAGGGCTACCACATAAAGGGCGGGCATTTCGCCGTGAAGAGGTGCAAGTGGCTCCGGGAGGCCCTTACGAAGGGGCGATTCTGCTATAAAAATACGTTTTACGGAATTGGAAGTCACCGCTGCATGCAGTGCACTCCAGCTCTGCAGTTCTGCTCGCATGCGTGCGTCTTCTGCTGGAGAGCCCAAGCAAAAAACGGGGAAATGCCGCCCGAAAGCTACAAATGGACTGAACCGGGGGAGATGGCTGAAGCGATGCTTTGGGAGCAGGGGCGCATTGCCTCAGGCTACGGGGGAAACGAAAAAGTTGAAAAGAGGATGTGGGAGGAGGCGAAAAAACCCAAGCACGTTGCGTTGAGCCTCTCCGGGGAACCCACAATTTATCCGCATTTATCAGAACTCATTGGGGAATTTCATAGGAGGGAGATGTCGACTTTTCTTGTGAGCAACGGAACACTCCCGAAAGCCCTCGAGAGCCTTTCGAATCTTCCAACCCAGCTGTACCTCTCGATGGTTTCTCCGGAATTAGAGAGCTACGAAAAAATCTGCAGGCCCTGGATTAAGGGGGGGTGGGGAAGATACGAGGAATCGCTCGATTTTTTGAAGGACGCAAAAACAAGAACTGTGCTCAGGATGACACTAGCTAGGGAATTGAACTTCTGCAAGCCGGAGGGATATGCAAAACAGATTGAGAAAGCGCTTCCTGATTATGTGGAAGTTAAGAGCTTCATGTTTGTGGGGGGGTCCAGGGAGCCGGGGAGAGGCCTTTCCCTCGAGTCGATGATTAAGCATGGTGAGATAAAGGAGTTTGCAGGCAAGCTTTCAGAGCTTACTGGTTATATTGTTTCAGAGGAACATGCACCGAGCAGGGTCGTGCTGCTTTGCAGGGATGAAAAGGCGCTGAAAAAGAGGCTTCTGGTTCCCGTTAACCAGCAACGGATTTGAGGGGAACTTCCGTTGCCTCTTGGCCCCGGAGGCCCTCGAGGGCGCTCAGGTGCGAAAGAAGTTTCGCCCTTATTGCAGTTGATACGTGCTTGCTCGAGATGACTTCGGAGTAGAGCTTCGGGCCCGTGAGTTTTGAGTCCGATATTTTCGATGTGAGCTCCTCGTCTGGCTTTTCCCCCGTTATTTTCTCAATCTCGGACATGAGCTCGCTTATTTTCCTCCCAAGCTCAATTTTCTGGGAAACTGCGGAAGAGCCTTTCTTCTCGGAAGCTACTCTTAGCTTGCTTATCTCGTTGCAGAGGTCCTTTATTTCGGATGTACCTTCCGAAACCTCGCCCAAATCGGATGCGAGTAGTCCCAGCGCCTCCTCTTTTATCGCTGCATCGATGTATCCGATTAGTGCGGACTCGCTCCCGGAGCTTTCCTCTATGCGCTTCATTATCGCCAAAGCATTCTTGTCTCCCGAGATGAGGCTCTTTAAGAAGAGTGGATTGCCGAAGTTCTCGCTCGCTGAAACCGAAATTGCAATGGAGACCTCTGATTCTGAAATTTTCCGTGGTATCTCCGGGTCTTTTACCTTCATCAGCAACTCGGTTTCCGACTTCAAAGCCTGAAGGATTACTTCTGATGCTTCGACCTGCTCGCTGTTTAGGCCCTTTGTACTGGAAAAACGGAATATGTCCTGGCTGTCCTTGAGTTTATCCATTCCCTCTTTTAGGCTTGTGTCGAACACCATACCCAGTCCCTCGAGCCAGGCGATTGTTTCCATTGCGGATTGCCAGAATTCTTTTGGCGAGTGAACGCCTTTTTGCAAATAGTCAAGCCTCATGATGTCAAGCCTCGCGCCAAGCATTTCTGTTCCCGCGGCCCGGAGTTTGTTCTCAAGCTTTGAAACTTCACCCTTCCGGTCATAGAGGGTTAAGAGCTCTTTTGCCATTGCGTCCAGCTCCGTCCTCGCATACTCGTGGATATTGCCTGAGGAGAATGCTTTTTCAAGAGACTTTCTAGCCTCGAAAATGTCCCCATCCTGCAGGAAGGCTACACAAGCCTTTACGTCTACAGAATCGTGGTCTACTGCGCCGGAAAGCAGTGTTTCAATCATTTCCCTGCAGCGCTTGCAACGGACCCTCTCTTTCGCTTTTGTTGCTGTTAGTTCGCATTCCTGTTTTATTTTTTCGTAGTCCAGCGCTGCGCTCTCCTGCCTCTTTGCAAAATATTCCTTGGGTATTTTCGAAACCGAGGCTTCGACTAGGAATCGGATTGCGGGAATTGCCGCTGCTGTTAGGATGTCCTTTAGGGGCTTGCCCGAGCCCTCTACGAGCATGTTGGAACCAGAACTCGAAGCAAGGCTTGCTACGCTTCTTTTCAGGTTCTCAGTGAGTTGTGTAGTAGAAGACTGTATCTCCTGGGTTCTTTTCTTTGCGGTTTTTAATGCGGAGTTCAGGTTGAAGTTCGACCTCTCGAGGTTCTTTACCTTTGATTCCTGCTCCCCCAAATCTTTTAGCTTGGAAGCTGATTTGCTGTCTTTGATTTCTTTTTTGAGTCTTTCGAGGCGCTTGCTCTCGGCATCAATTTTCTTCGAGACCGTAGTTGAGCCGTCCTCAATTTTTGCGGAAGCCTCAGCCATGTAGTCCATCAAGCCTTTTGCGCCCTTGAGCTTTTCCCAGCTTTCTGAAACCCGCACGACTGCCTGGCTGCTCCTTTCCCCAGCTGGAACAAAATCTAGAAGGCTTTGGCTTATGGCCGTGAGTTCGTTTCTCTTCTTTTCTAAATCTGGAACCATGCTCGACTTCCTAACTTTTTTTGCATCCTCAATTGATTTGCTGATTTTTCCCACTTCTTGCGTTAACTCCTGGAGTAATGCCCCCATGGCTGAAAGCTGCGTGTCGCTGTTTGACCAGTATTCTTGG
>JBDRJJ010000138.1:0-5534 GCA_043815135.1 Microcaldota archaeon
TCGTCTATGGGCCTGTAGGACGAGCCGTCCCAGTAGGAACTCGGATTCGCCCTTAGGATTGTAGAAACTGTCTTCTCCCCGTAGATTGTTTCAATTGATTCCCCTGTCGTCAGCCCGCGGCCGGAAACCCGTGGAATCTCCTGAAGCGGGCAGACGCTCGCGTATTTTCCTTGGACTGTCGCCGGCCCGTAGGGAGAGTAGAATGTAACGTTCCACGTGCCGTTCGTGCAGGGAGTCACATCATACCTCAGAAGGAATGCGCGGCTCGTGTCTTCAGTGAACGAGAAGTGGGAATCGTCGACGGGAATCCAGCGGTAGATGTCCTGCTCCGCCTCTCCCCCCCTCGCCTCGCGCCCAAAGAATATCGACTGCCAGAGGGTCGCCTCCCTGGGCGGCTCGGAGAAACCCAGGAGGAAGTTGACATCTAGGTCCCTTATTTCCCCTGCTATGTTCCTAAGGAGGAACTGGGACTCGCATTCCCCATCCTTCGTGCAGAAAGTCAGCTTCTCGTTTGACGACCGGAATCCGCTTTCCTCTCTCCTGCGCTTTGCGTAGGATGTGTCGCTCGGGTTTAGCTCAATCTTCTCCTTCGGCTGCTCGGAATATTTGGAGATGTCGAGCTTGTGGACTATTTGGTTGGCCCCCTCGGGCAAAACAAGTTTATCATGATGCCCTTCGTCGATTACTGAAGGCAAAGCAAGAAGAAGCAGGGAAAGCGCTAGTCCTAAAGGCAAGAGCGCGATGACCCCCCTGGTTGACGGGTGCCTTTTTTCCATTCTCGACGTGGAATATAATGCTCGGATGCTTATAAATAAGTTTTGTTTTTTTCGAATGCGTAGGAAGAAGAAGAAAATGAATGGGTGAAAATCGAAACTCTGGGGCGAATTTGGAACAAGGAATAAATAGGGGGCGCCCGAATCATTTACCGGGGTGATCGGATGAAGGGCCTGTTTGTCCTCGTGCTTGCGCTAATCTTTGTTGGATTTGCTTGGGGAAGCTGCGAAAGCGTTGTCCAGAAGTATGTTGAAGAGGGCGAGAACTACAGCTACATCAACGTTTCAACGATGGAAAAGCCTGGCTACCTCCTGTTTTCAATAAACGGCAAGTACTCGATGCTCGCTTTCTGCGGAACAAGCCCCAGGCTGGTTGAGTCGCGCGAGGAGATGGATGCTGTTCTTTCATCCTATTCAAAAGTTTCGCAAAAGCCTGGAGACCTCGTGCCCAGCGAAGAGGATACGAGGGGGATGATTTCGCTCTTGGACAAATTCGCCGGGAGCAGGGAGAAGGAGGCCGAGTGCAAGAGGTATATCGGGACAGACCGGGAACCCTGTGTCGACAGGGCGACCTGCATAAAGTCCTGCTACACCCCGATGTGCAGCGCCCTCAAGCAGTCCGGCGAGTGCAGGACCGACGGGGTCGGCTGCGAATTCATCGATGCGATTGTCGCCTATTCGAACAACCTCTCAGTGCTTGACAAAGGAACTGCGCGCCTCCGCGAAATAATTCTAGGGCTTGCGAAAAGCTCCGGAACAGGGGCCCTTGGCGAGGGAATCGCAGTTATAGACAGCATGCTCGCATCCATTGACTTCGTCAACTCGAATCCGCTCGTTATGGAGGATGTTTATTACTTCTGCCCGAGAGTGAGCTACGACAAGGAATCGCTTTGGAGCTTGAGGGGGGAGCTCGTGGCATTAAGGAATAAGAGGGCGCTTGTGATAACTCCCGGGGCAACTTCGAGCTTCGTGGCCGAAGAAACGGGGAGGAGGCTTACGCTGCGAGAAAACATCAACAGGTGCTCAGAGAACCTGGGGTATGCAAGCAAAGCGATTGCGTCGATTGAAGGGGAAAAGCATCCTGCTGTGGATTATAGTGATGTGAAGGCTCCGCTCGATGGCATGAGAACAGTGAATTCCGAGCTTTCCAGCTTCTGCTCAGAAAGAAAGTTTGCCGAAGCGGGGGGGGCGATGAACAGGTTCATGGAAGAGGAGAGCGAGGCGCTGACCGCTCTTGTAAACGTCTCGGCCGAGTATGACTCGGTGAAGGCGCTCTACTCGAGGGTTCTCGTCGGGGTCTCCTCGCTTCCTGAAAGCGAGAACGCTAGTGCGCTCTTGGAAAGCATGAAGCTTGTGGAAAGGGAAGTCGGGATTGTCACAAGCAGGTCCGACCTCCTGGTGCTGAGGGGGGTCCTCCTCGAGAACGAGAAGCAGGTTTTGGAACTCTCAAAACCTAAACAGGCCCTTCAGGACTGGGCGATATGGCCCGTGCTCGTTGCAGTTGCTGTAACTGTTCTGTTATATGTGCTGATGAAGAAAACAAAACGGCGCGGGCTCTAGGCTAGCTGCCGAGCGCTCCCCGTTTCACTAAAGGAGGCTCAAAGGACTTCAGGTCCCTCATCTTCGCGTCGAAGTCCTCGAACGTGTCGGAACTGCGCGCGAGATTGATGGATGTTGAGAGGAACTGATGCAGCCTTTTCATGAAGAGGTCCACAAGGCTTGGTTCTCCGCCCTTCGAAGGATGCGCCTGTTCGTATTTCTTGAGGAGCACTACGTAAAAGTCGAGCATCGGGAAGCATAGCTGCCCGCCTTGGGACAAATCCCTGCTGATGTCGGAGAGTATCATTCCTGCGACCTGCTCTTCCGTTGGGTCGTATGAGATTGATTTCAGCTGCCCGAAATATTGTCTTTTCAGTTCCTCCCTCTTCTTCAACTCCCCATTGCTTGCGCCTTTGCTCTTTCCGCCCCCGCCGGCGTATTGCTCTTTCAGGGTCTTGAGCACCTTGTGCTCATCCTTCAGTTTCTTTGAATACTCCTCAACGATTTCATCCGGGAATTCCTTTTCAACTATCAGTTGCTCAAGCTCGTCCACTGTCTTTGGGTCGACTGAGATGGAGTCAAGCTCTGCGACGAGCATCTCACCTTTCCTAAGCCTGCCCGGGGCGAACAGTTTTGCAAGAAAGCCTTTCAGCGACTTCCTGACATCCTCTAGTTTCTGGTGGGCTTCCCCTAAGGTGTACAACTGGAAGCTCTTCTCAAATTTGTCCATCAGTGGCAGAAGCTCGCCTTTCTTCCTCTCTTCCTCTTTTTTCACTGATTCCCCCATTGCCTTGAGGGTGGGGACCGAAATCATGTCATTATCTTAATCGCTCGCCTATAAAAGAATAGCGCGGGTTTCACAAGCACGCTTGCAGGATAACTATTTAAACGCGAGTCTGGAAACGTAGACTAATGGTTCCTTTTAGGGATTTCATCTTGCGTTGGGTCCTGCCCAAGGATGAGAAGACCCTTTGGAACCTCATCGCCCTGATGGAAATCACAAAGCTGATTCTGGCCGCAGTGTTCATCTACACCCTCGCGACTTCGCTGTCTCAAACTGACCTGGTCAAGTTGTTGCGCTGCATCATGTTCACTGCAATCGCGTTCATTTTCATATTTTTCCTTTCAGTAATCCAGTATCTAATGGCAATAGAATTCAACACTAGAAAGAAGGTCTGAAATGACTGGAGGCGCCCAGGCAGTTGTATCAGTCCCCGTAGTTAGTAATATTCTTCTTCTCCCTTCCCCGAGAATGATGAAACGCGAGCCCGGACAGAAGCTCCATGAGGTCCAGATTTCTTTTTGCGGGCTCTGGAACCCTGACAGGAAATCGCACACTGAGGCACTAGGGGGGATATACAAAAAAATGAAGGCGCTTGCCGGTGCTGCAGAAGAAGCTGGGTTGGGGGGGAGGCTCGGGATTGTGCTGTCCGAAATAGAGAACTTCATGATTGACCTGAAGTCAGTCCATCTTCTTGAGAAGCTGGGTGACGAGAGGGGCTGGGATGGATTGTATAAGATTGCGATGCACCATGAGGGAGAGGACAGGGTCGCAGCTGTGCGGGCGCTCGGGAGGCACAACAGAATCCCCCAGCTTGAGACGCTTGCGGAGTGCTGCTCCGACCCGATTGTCGCTTCCTCTGCTGTCTTGGAGATATCGAGGAGAGCGAAGTTTGGCGGGTACAATAGTCTTGGCGACCCGCAATCAGCCGAAGTTTACAAGCTCGGGAGGATTGTGAACGGTGCAAACGTCTTTGAAGCAAGGTCAGTGGCCCTCTTTGAGCTTATGGGGATGGCAGGACGGGACGACCCGCTCGGGCAAACTGCAAAAGTCGAGATAGAGCGCTTAAGCTGCGTTGACCAGGTGGATGTGAAGAGGATGGAGATTGCGTCCCGGGCCAAAGCAAAAAGGATTGGTGAGGAGATATCCAAAGCCAAGGATATCCCGGATGACAGCTACAACACTGGGGCCTGGGATGCTAGGAGAGCGGACGGAAGGCTCCAGAGGCTCACTGACGAGATTGAGTTCCTGGCTTCAAGGCTTTGAGGCGGGCTAAAGAGTGAACTTCCCTTTCTGGAAATCCCTGAGGATTACTTTAGAAGCCTCGAAAATGTTCGGCTCCCCGCCCTTCAAGAGAAGGCCCCGGGCTTTCGCAATTGAGGCGATTGTTTCCTGGGGGTCTATGGATGCCGAAACTCCGTAGTGGGAAAGGAGAGACTTGCTTTCAAGCTCGTCGAATTTTGACATCAACTTGATTGCGACCCTCTCGGGGTCCTTGAGATTCTCGACGTTCACCGCTGCTTTCAGGGCGAGCTCGTCCTGCGAGTCCCGGAGGCCGACAACCCCGGGGGTGTCATAAAGAAGAATCCCGTCCCGCACCTTTATCCACTGGGGGCCCCGCGTGATTCCGGACCGAAAGCCCGTTGCTACTGTATGCTTGCGCCTGATTGCGTTTATGAGCGAGGACTTCCCGACATTCGGGATGCCGAAGATTGTGAGCTTTACGGTTTTGAGCTTCCTCTTCTCGCGCCGTAGGGATATCTCATCGAATATTTCCTCAAGCCCTTCCCGGGTTCGCGAGGAAAAAAATATCACCGGGGAACCCTCGAGCGATGTTTGCTTTTTTTGATTTTTCCCGGCCAAATCCGCCTTTGACGCGACTAGTATCACCTTGCTCCTGAATTCCCGGTCTAGATTTTTCATTCTCGTGCCTTCGATATCCCTCGCGTCGACTACTTCTATCGCTAGGTCGCATCTTCGGAGAATCTTGTAGACCTGCGAGAATGTCCTTTTCCTGAAATCTGGCATTTCATCAACCGCCTGCTATTTCCTTGAGTTCCCTGCCGCACGCATTGCACTGCTCTTTCCCTTCTCCATAAAGCTTCTTACATGTTTTGCACAAACGCCCGCGCCCTCGTGTAAGTATCTATCATCTGGAATTCCTCAGCGAGCGCAATCAGGAGTAGCGCGGCCCTTTGGTCGCTTTCCATGTTGGAGATTAGTTCCCGCTGGTTATTAAGATTGCGTCTGGACACGGCTTTGGGGGGGCATGCGAGGGGTTTAAATTGCAGAAAGGGCATAATACATAACTTTATGTTAGTCAAGACCGGAACTGTCAGGGGAGCAGGACACAGACCCGGCGCCACGAATGGAAGCAACGAGTTCAAAAAATTCAAGGACGCCGGGGCACTTGCCAAGAAATTCACGATATCACCAAGGGA
>JBDRJJ010000139.1:0-5832 GCA_043815135.1 Microcaldota archaeon
CCCGGCTCAGGAAGCAGGATGCCAGATTGCGGGTCCATCGTGTGGCTTATGATTTTTTCTATGAACCAGCTTCCTCCTTCCCCAGTAAGAACATAGTCTTCGTCAGGCCTCCTCCCGGTTTCCTTCTCCTGTTTGTCAGCAATTGCTTTAACAAGTGGTTCATAACCGCGCGAAGCCAGGTAGCCTCCGTCCCAGTCTTTTATCTTCTCTGCAAGTATGGATGTGAACTCCTTCGAAGCTCCGAACACGGGTCCCGTAAGATTCCCCAGATTAAGCTTAATGATTTCAAGGTTCGGATTCCTTTCTTTTGCGTCATCCGCCCAGACTTCGACTCTCCGCAAAAGATACTCCCTGCCAATCCTATTGTTTACGAATGATGCTCCTCCGTAAGCTGAATATTGTGCTTCCACTGAATCACCACACCTTATCCTCACAGGCAAACTGATTAGCTTAACCTATTTTTTTTGGGGTTTATATATTTATGTCGTCAAGAAACGAAGAAAAATTCATCGGCGTTTACATCCCAATTCTTTTTCCCGAAGAAAAATCAATTCTTTTTCGCCAACAAAAAATTGTACGATACCGTGGTGTGCGAGCACTTCCAAAGAACCCACCGTCACCCAGAACACAAGCTAACAGATTGTTTAAATACCTCTTAGTTCCAAAAGTTCCAGGGGGATGTTATGAGAAAACTATATCGTTCCAAGAACAACAAGATTCTTTTCGGCATATGCGGGGGAATCGGAGAATATTTCGAGATAGACCCAACGCTTGTCAGATTGCTCGCGATTCTTTTGCTTATACTGTCTTTTGGCACTTGGGCTTTTGGCATTGCAGTATTCTACCTTCTGGTTTACTTGATAATCCCGGAAGCCCCGCACACGGAAGGAACAGCGAGCAAAATGTCCGAAGTGCTTTCCAAGAAGAAAAAAAAGAAATAGGGCAGGGGTCGTGTCCTGATGTCTCCCCTAAGGGGCTTCGCACCTATCCTCAAACGAGATTACTGGGGGCTTAAAGGGAATGCCCTGCTCCTTCTCGTAATACTCATAGCTCCAATCTCCCTAGGGCTGGCCTTCGGGACAATAAAGAATGCCATCCCAAAGTCCGCTCCTTCCGCAGTTTTCCCCGAGTTCGGCGCAAGCGCGGAGGACCTTCGCGCGGCACAGGCAATGGCTTCCCTCTTCTCGAAATCGAGCATAGAAGAACAGATGGACGAGGACAAGCTCTTCCGGGAAGAATACTACTTCTTAGTTGGCGTTCCAGCTGGCTTCAAAAATGAATCAAATGACATCAACATCTACATGGACTCCTCAATGTCCCCAGTATCCGAACTCTCACCGTATGTGCACGACATGATTCTTTACGGTCTTTCTAAGTGGTACGGCTGGGAGCCGAAAATAAATATCGTCGAAGTCGGCAGGAGCGTGCTTCCGTTCCAGTACCTCGCGCCCGGCATCGTACTTCTCCTTTCAGTGGCAATGGGCCTCATAGTCGTTCCATTTGCCCTTTCGCAGGACAAGGAGGTGCTCGCCCGGGTACTTCCAGCGGTTCCAGTTCGTTCATTCGTCTTGGGGAAACTGCTTTTTGCATCTATTCTCGCTTTTGCAGAGTTGGCGGTTCTTCTTGCGACACAGGAGATTGCGGGTGCATCCGGCTCGCTCTTTTTCTTCAACCCTTGGTTCTTGCTAGTACTTCTCCTTTCATCAATTTTTTTCACTTCCATCGGCATCTCAATCATGCTCCTGACCGGCTTCGGCGAAGCTGGAAAACAGGTGAACGCCGGCCTTCTCGCCTTGGTAGTGATGTTTTCGGGCGCCCTTTATCCAGTCGGGTTTTTCCCTCTCCTCCCGGCTCTCGGGGACGTCCTACAGACAATAGGCAGGTCAAATCCCGCTTATTTCTTCGTAATCCTCATGCGGGGTTTCGGTCTCAGAGGTCTAGGCCCCGGAGTGTTTCTCGATTACCTGGTTCTAGCCCTTATATTCACCGCTGCGTCAGTCTTCTGCTTTGCTTACTTAACCTGGAGGATGAAGAAGAATGGATGACGCCATAACTGGAGTGGGGCTGGCAAAGCGGTTTGGCCGAACTGATGCGCTGAGGGGGGTTTCACTTTCGATTCCAAAGAATTCGGTCTACTGCATCGCTGGAGAGAATGGAAGCGGGAAGACCACTCTCCTGAACATACTTTCCGGAGCCATTGTGCAGGATGGGGGTTCGGTCCAAGCTCATGGCTCAATCGGGTACTGCAGGCAAACTCCGCTCCTCTACTCAGACCTTTCAATCCGCCAAAACCTCTCTTTGTTCGCGGAGATGCTTTCCTCCGAACCAACTGCGTTGAGCAATGCGGCATCAATGCTCAACCTTTTCGAATCCCTCGAAAAGAAAGCCCTGGAAGCTTCGGCGGGCACCAGGAAGAAAGCAGAACTCGCCGTGTCGCTCCTAAACAACCCGGAAATTCTGCTCATGGACGAGCCGACTACGGGGCTCGATAGCTTCAGCTCTGGGGAGCTCTTAACATACATAAAATCCCAAAAGGGGAAGAAGACGGTGGTGATAGCGACGCACCAGCTATGCGACCTTGAGGGGATAGCGACGCACCTTCTCGTGCTTGAAAAGGGGAAAAAGATTTTCGAAGGGAAGGTCCAAGGCCAGCTAGCCAGGCTTTACGAAAAAATAACAAAGAAAAAATAGGCCGGAGCGCTCAACCTAGTTGTTCACTCCGTCGTTTTCTTCCCATCCTTGGCTATAATCTGGCGTTTGCGGTATGACATCCTGTTTTCCCACTTCCTGCTGAAGCTTGTCCCAAGTTTCTTTCGTGGCATCGAGGCTTGCCCTGAGCATATCGCCATCAGCCCCGATTTTTATGTCCCTGACGATTTTCCCCGAAGCGCTGTCCTCTTCTGTCATGCCCTTTGCCATGATGACTAATCCCTGCAGGACATCGCTCGACTTCTCTGCGTCCTTCGCAGTCTGGAAAAGAACTGCAACCCTCAACGCCATATTGGAACCCGCCTTGTTGAAAGAAACTCCAAGGTGCGTCATCTTTGAAAACGATTTTGTGTCAACAATGCCCGTTTCGCTCTCCTCTGCCTCTTTCTTCAGGGTGTCCGGTATCCTCATGACGAAAAATGCCATCCCGTTCTTGTCCACCGCACCCGCGACTCTTTCCAGCCCGGCCTCGGCAAGCGCTTTCTTCTGGCCATTCTTCACGTCGATGCAGTCCCTCACCGTTTCCGGGGTCCCGAACACCGCGGTCTTGCTGTTTATTACCGCAACCGAGCTCATCTCGGGCTGCTTTGAGTACATTTCGTCAGTGCCGTCGATTGACTTATAAACGTCCCTAGCATCCCTCGTATAAATCGTAAACCCGCCATACTGCTCTTCGGTAATCTCCCCCTGTTCCCTCAACTTTGCGGCAATCGTGTTCGAGTCGAACTCCCCATAAAGGACGGCGCCCCCATACGGCATGCTACTCCCAGTTGTTCCATCCAGCTTCATGAAAACTGTTGCCTTGTTGATTTTTTGCAGGTCAAAGCCGAGCTCATCCCTGGCTTTCTGGAATTGGGCTTCGATATCGCCAGTTCCGGATTCCTTCATTGAATTAATGACGTCCTCATCCGCCAGGATCGCGGAGGGCTTCATAACCAAATACGCATCTGCCTTATCCGGGACCAAAAACAGCTCTCCTTCAGGCCCTCCAAAACCAAGGCAGCCTAAAAGGAGCGCTATTGAAAGCAAACTTAAAACAGGGAACATTCCTTTCATTCTCACACCTCAATTCTTTCTCGACGCGATTATTTATAAATATGTCCCGGGTGATTACATCATGATAGGTCTCTATATCGGGAGATTCCAGCCCTTCCACAGGGGTCATCTGAGGGCTATTGAGTGGATGCTTGGGCGGTGCGACCAGGCGATTATCCTCATAGGGTCGTCCCAGGCTTGCTATCAGATGGAGAACCCGTTTACAGTCGGAGAGAGGGTGGAAATGATTTCCCGAACCCTGCGTGCGAGGAAGCTCGCAGAGAGATGCCTCGTTCTCTCAGTTCCGGACGTGAACAACAACGCACTTTGGGTCTCGCACATAATCTCGCTTGTTCCCCGCTTTGACGTCGTCTATTCAAACAATCCCCTGACCAAGCGCCTCTTCAAGGATGCTGGAAGGAAAGTTTCTCCAATACCTTTCTTTGACAGAAAAGAGAATGACGCAACGTCCATACGGAACTCCCTGCCCCGTGATGACAAGTGGAGAAAGATGGTTCCCAAGGAAACTGCCGAGTTCATTGACGAAATCGGCGGGGCAGAGCGCATGAAGGAGATTCTCGGAGGGGACAAGGATGAGGGTTGAGCCAGTTCTCAGGTTTCTTCCAGCTTTCCTGCTCTTCTTGTTCATGATTCCCCTCGCGTCAGCCCAGCAACAGGCTGTCCAGGCTTATGAGTTCTACTCGCTCGGGTGCATTCATTGCGCAGAAGTCGAACGCTACCTGATAAATCTCGAACGAGAATACCCGCAGCTGAACGTGACCACATTTGAAATTTCCTACAGCGGGGAGAACATGCTGCTCTCCAAGAGATTCTGCATCGCCTACGGCGTCGACTGCAGCGAGAGGCCCCCGACTCCGTTGGTATTCATCAATGACACATACATATCAGGCGACGTCCCCATAAAAGAGAAGCTCAAGCCAATAGTTGAAGCCTGCATAAGGGACGGCTGCGTCGATGCAGCGGAGAAGGTTGAAGGGGTTACGGTAACGGAGCTCCATTCCGAGCCTCCGATACTGGTCGTGGTTCTCGCCGCAATGGTCGACAGCATCAACCCCTGCGCCTTCGCGGTCCTCATATTCATGCTCCAGTACATCGGGAGCATAGCGAGCAGGCACAGGATGATAAACGTCGGGCTTGTGTACATCTCAGTAGTCTATGTGACCTATCTCCTAGCAGGCCTCGGAATACTTGCGAGCTTCCAGTCTCTTTCAATGACTGACCTCGTCTACAAGCTCGCAGCAATCCTCGCCCTCGTTGCAGGCATAATCAACATAAAAGACTACTTCTTCTACGGCAAGTGGATATCGCTCGAGATTCCCAAAAAGTATGGCAAGACCGTTGAGAAATATGTCCAGCAGGCAACCCTCCCGGCGGCAGTCGCGCTCGGGGTGCTCGTTTCAGCAGTCGAGCTTCCCTGCACTGGTGGGGCATACTTCGCGATTCTCGCGATGCTCCAGTGGGCGCCTTTCTGGAAAGCGTTCACTTACCTAGCGTTGTATAATTTCTTCTTCGTCCTTCCCCTCATAATCATACTGATACTCTTCACTCTGGGCTACTCATCAGATGCGCTCGAGAAGATGAGGCTCGAGAATAGGAGGTACATGAGGCTCGGAATCGGGCTGCTTTTGTTCTTCCTCGGACTCGGGATGCTGATGGGCTGGTTCACTGGCGGGTTCTGGAGCACGTGAGCATGGACCTGAAGAAGAACAAGAAGATTCAGGCTGGAGCGGTCCTCGGGGCTGCGAGCACTGCGAGTCTAATTGGAGTGGGGGCGGCTTTAGGGTACGTCTGCCCCTTCTGCTTAATCGGCATCATGGCTTCTGGCGGGATGGTCACAGCCGGGGCAGTCGAGGAGTTCATGAAGAAGAAGTTGAAGAAAAAGAATGGCCCGTCAAGCACCAGCAAGTATCCTTAGCAGCTCAAGGTCCTGGACTCCTATCTCCTTCTTTTTAGAGGTCTCCTCAAGCGCAACGAGCGTAGGCTTTCCATCAAGCTCCCCGACCATCATGTCTGTGGTGCCTTTCAGCAATTCATTAACCGCCCGATAACCGAGCCTGCTCGCGAGCA
>JBDRJJ010000140.1:0-3113 GCA_043815135.1 Microcaldota archaeon
TTGTCCTTCAGGTCGAACTCGGAACGGTATTCGTCGGGTTGTTTCGGGTCGTATTCCCTTGTCACGTAATTGACAAAGTAAATCGTCTCAGTGCCCGTGTTCTCAATCGAGTGCCATACCTCCGGGGGGATTTTCACTAGCACGAGGTTGTTTTCGCCAGCTTCTACGGCCATCTTCTCGCCTTTGGTCTTGCTCCCTTCCCGTGTGTCATGGAGGTGGACGACCCCGTTGCCCCTTACCACTGTGAGGTGGTCTGTCTGCAACTTGTGCATGTGCTTGCCCTTGATGACCGTAGGATAGCAGGCGCTCATGTAGACCTGCCCGAATCCCTTCCCATCCGCCTTTATCCTGTCGCTACCCCGAAGAATTTCGAAGAGAAACCCGCGCTTGTCCCTGTGGGCCGTGAGCTTCTTTATATCCACTCCTTCTATCATCAACTCACCGATAAGGTTGTGAGGAAAGGTATTTAATTGGTTTTGCTGCTACGAGTAGGTATCAGGACGGAGTGGGAACATGAGGATACTTGTCATTGGGGGAACTGGGCTTGTCGGCAACAAAGTGGTCGAGCAGGCAAGGGGAAAATTCGACGTCCATGCTACATACCGCGCGCACCCGGTCCGGAGTGCCGGGTTCCACAAGCTCGAGGCTACGGACAGCCGCGCAGTGAAGAGGCTTATAGAGGAGCTCTCGCCCGGGGCAGTGATAAACACTTCGGCTTACCACCAGGTGGACAAGTGCGAGACCGAGAGGGAGCTTGCAAGAGCGGTCAATGTGGATGCTGCAGTGAACATGGCGGAGATTTGCGCGGGGGTCGGAGCCCATTACGTTTACTTTTCAACAGAGTATGTCTTTGACGGGGAGAAAGGCGCCCCCTACTCCGAGGGGGATGAGACGAATCCTCTCGGGTACTACGGCCAGACTAAAGCGATGGCGGAGAAAGCAATACTCGCGGCCAAGGTTGATGCACTGATTGCGAGAACGAGCGTGGTCTACGGCTGGAACGACACCAAGCTGAACTTCGCAACCTGGGCCATCGGGGAGCTCGAAGCCAAGAGGAAAGTTAAGATTGTGAGCGACCAGGTGGGAAACCCGACATTAGCGGACAATCTCGCCGAGGCGGTGCTCAAGGCAGTTGAGTTCAGGAAAACTGGCATTTTCCACATAGCTGGCGGGGAGGCGATTGACAGGTATAACTTCACGCTTGTTCTTGCAGATGTTTTCGGGCTTGAGAAGAGCACAGTTGAACCAGTAAAGACGGAGCAGATGAGGCAAAGGGCAAAAAGGCCCCTTTATGCGCCCATGAGCGTTGAAAAAGCCGAAAAGGAGCTTGATGTTAAGATGCTCGGGGTGAGAGAAGGCTTGGGGAGGATGAAAAATCAGAGGCGCTGAGACTCTTTTTTCGCAAGCGTTGCTGCGTTGTGGAGGGATTCCATTGTCCCTGCGTCGCTCCATCCGCCCTCCAAGAGTTCGTAGCCCATTTCCCCGCGCTTTATGTACTCGTTGTTCACGTCCGTGATTTCAAGCTCTTTTCTGGCCGAGGGCTTGAGCTTTTTTATTATGTTGAACACCGAGCTATCGTAGAGGTAGAGGCCCGTGACGCAGTACCTGCTCTTCGGCTGCTTCGGCTTCTCCTCAATCGAGATTACTTTCCCGCCTTTCACTTCCGCCACCCCGAATCGTTCTGGATGCTCGGATTCCTTTAGGAAGATTTTCGCCTTGAAGCTTTCCTTCTCGAATTTTGAGATTCCCTGCGAGGCCCCTTTCCCGAATATGTTGTCCCCGAGAATCACTGCGAATTTTCCATTTGAGCCTATGAACCCTTCTGCAAGGCCAAGTGCCTGCGCTATCCCCCCTGCCTCATCCTGAATTTTATAGGAAAGCTCGGCCCCAAAGTCCTTCCCGCTCCCGAGGAGCTTCATGAAGTCCCCTGCATTCTCGGGGCCGGTGACAATCAGTATGTCCTTGATGCCTGCTCCGACCAATATCTCTAGTGGAAAGTAAATCATTGGCTTATTGTAAACTGGGAGGAGGTGCTTGTTCGTGACTTTTGTGAGAGGGAGGAGCCTTGTTCCAGTCCCCCCTGCAAGCACTATTCCTTTCATTCCGGCAGCCTCGCGAGCACCCTGATTTTAGGGGCCTTGGATGAGAATACTGTCTCGAAATTAAGGAGGATTGGGAGCACTGCGAACACGAAAACGCAGTTTCCAGTAAGGTGCAGGATTGTGAAGGGAACCTGGGGCACTATCAGCAGGGCAAGAGGCAAACCGAACGAAAGCCCATAGCCGAGCATCGTAATGACATCATAGAGGACTGTGAAAAGCGCTCCCCAAACCACGAGCTGCTTCCGGCTCGCGCCAAGTGAAATGTAGCTCGCTAAAAACCCCACTATTCCATACGCGAGCGCAGTGTAAAGCGTCCATGGGCCCGGAATCCCCAAATAGAAATCGTACATCATCCGGATTGAGAACCCTGCTGCAAAGCCCCTCGCCCCGCCTGAGAGCATTCCAGCAGCCATTATGAATGGAAGGAGAAGCTCAATGTTTGGGATAGGGGCGAATAGCTTAAGGCCTGCTCCTGCAATCGAACCTGCGAGCACAAGTGGGACATACGCTCCCCTGTTTAACTTGAAAACCATGAGGGGATTTGAGTTCGCTCACCTTTTAATACTTTACAGGGCGAATAGCCATATCTTCTTGGAGGTTAACGATGAGGATTGCTATTGCGCACCCGTTCCTTTATGTCCGGGGGGGCGCCGAGAGGGTAGTGCTCAAGATTGCGCAGAAATTCGACGCCAAAATCTACTGCGCGCTTTATGAGAAGGAGAAGACTTACAAGGAGTTCAAGGACCTTGAAGTAGAGGTGATTCCCTCCAGGCTTTTCGGCTTAATGCCTTCCTTTCTCCCAATAAGGATAAGGCACGCAGTCGCTGCCGGGGAAGCATTCTATTACAAGAAGCTCTCCGATTACGATGTCGTTAATGCGCAGGGGACGCCTTCCGAATGGATACGGAACAAGAACGAGCGGGTGGTGTGGTACTGCCATACCCCGAACCGCGAAGCGTTTGACCTTTACGATTTCAGGATGAGCAAGAGGGGGCTTCCCGGGAAGCTCGC
>JBDRJJ010000141.1:0-3433 GCA_043815135.1 Microcaldota archaeon
GAGGGGCAGGGGAAAAGCAGGTCAAGAGAGAGGAGCCCCCCATTGCCAAGCTCCCTGAAACAAAAAAACAGGAACCGCAAAAACCCGAAGTAAAAAGAGAAGAAGCGAAGCCTAAAGAACCAACAGTTTCAGCGAAGCCCCCGCAAGCCTCCGAATACCCGCCCCCGCAACCAGTGGACCAAAAGCCGGAACCCCGGGCTCCCAAAGTCAAGGGCGCTGAAGAAAAAACAAGTGCAGGAGAGCCCAGGTCTTTCAAGTGGCCTGCTTCATCAAATGAGCAAGAGCCGCCAAAGCCCCCAAAAGAAACTCAAACGAAGAGCGACCAAAAGGCCAAAGGCGGGCTCTTAAGCGGTATTACGGGATTCCTCTCAGGGGGGAAGCCCAAGGAGAAGCGGGAACCGCCTCAGCAAGCAAGAGCTAGTGAAGTGCAGGAAGAAAAGAGCGGAACCCCCGAGCCAGCTCAAACTGTCCCTGAGCCTCAGCAAACAGAAAAAAGAGAAACTGTTGTTCACGCCCCGGCTCCGCCCGGTACAGTGAAAAGAGAACCGCCTCTTGAGCCCCCGCGTCTTCCAGAAAAGCCTCCTGAAACACCAGAGGAGGAAAAGAGCATGGTTGAGCGAATCGAGGAAACGAAGATGAGAATCGCCTCAATGAGGAAAGGAAAAGCCCCAAAGCCCGAGGAACAGGTGGACGTTGGTGAGCTAGAACAGCTGGGCAAATACAAGAAGGAGCATGACGATTACGGGGAAGATGATCCACTCGTTCGGCTTAGGGAGTACCGGAAGAGAAGGAAGGAAGAGCTTGACGGGAAGTGATTTGGGAGGGCGTTTAGCGCGTTGCATTCCGTGCTGGTTCAAGGATGATACACGATGGTGCAGGAAAAAGGAAAAAACGAGAGGTCCGAGTTTATCGAGGGAGCGCTCGCAAACATCGCGAGCAGGTTCCCGAATCTGAAGCGGGACCTCGTGCTTGCCGGGATGGGGGACGGGCCCAAGGACTTCGTCTTAAAGGGCCTGCTCATAGCAATCGCTGTTCTATTGCTATTTATAGTACTGTCAGTTGTCGGAAGCACAGTATCCCAATCCTGGATAGTTTCTCCAGCCATGACTGCGACATCCGCCCCAGCGGTATTCATCCTCGCTTTCCTCTTTGCGATGAGGATACCAGAAGCCTTGATGCTCCGGCGCAGGAGGCACATTGATTCTGATATCGTATTCGCTGGGAGACAGATACTAATAGAGCTTAAGGCGGGAATCCCGCTTTTCGACGCGCTATTGGGGGCTAGCGAAGGTTACGGAGAGGTGAGCGGGGAGCTGTCCAAAGTCGTGGAAAAGACGAGTGTCGGCATTTCTCTTGACGTTGCCATGAGGGAGGTTGCTGAGAAAAATCCTTCGAAGGCGTTTGGGAGAATAATGAGCCAGCTCGCAAGTTCAGTTCGCTCAGGCTCAAATGTCGCGCCCTCTTTTGAGTCGGTTCTCGAGCAGGTCGCAAGGGAGCAGGAAATCGAGTTGAAGGCGTATGGCCAGAAGCTGAATCCCCTGGCGATGTTCTACATGATAATCGGAGTAATCCTTCCTTCGCTCGGCGTAGTCCTTATGATAATAGTTCTTTCTTTCATCAACGTCCGAATTGGCGCCGATGTGCTCGTGGCGTTCCTGGTCGCCCAGGCTCTCCTGCAATACATATTCTTTACGATGGTGGACTCAGCAAGGCCGAGGCTTTACGCATGAAAAACACATACGAGACAATTGGGCGGTTTGTCCCGAGGAACCTCCTAGCCGAGCTTGGAGCGTCCTTGACGATGGCGGGGATCGAGACAAGCCCGGAAGCATTTGCAGGCCTTTCAATCTCGATTGCCGCATTTGCTGTTGCAGTGGTCTTTTTCATTGCCTCCTCCACAGGGCTTCCGGGGTATTCCCTCATCTTCCTCCCGGCCCTTACTCTCCTCGTTGCAGTTCTATCGCTATATCTCCTAATAGCTTTGAGGATTGAGTCAAGGAAAGCCCAGGTGGAATCGGTTCTTCCAGATTTCCTCCACATAGCAGCTTCAAATGTCCGGGCAGGCATGCCAGTGGACCAGGCTCTTTGGTTTGCTGCACGCCCGGAATTCGGGCTCCTCTCGCAGGAGGTGGAGCTCGTCGCGAAGAGGACTTTTGGGGGAGAGTCGTTTTCGCACACCCTCGACAGGCTCGCAGGGAGGTTCGATTCGGCCCTCCTCAGAAGAACGGTGAAACTGATAACCCACGGAATCTCTTCAGGGGGGGAGATAGCTGGAATGCTCGAGGACACGGCAAACGACGTCAAGCGGGTCCAGCTCATAAGGAAAGAAGTAACCGCGAGCATGCTGATGTATGTCATTTTCATAACATTTGCTTCCATAATCGGGGCGCCATTCCTCTACGCGGTATCCTACAAGCTTTTCAGCGTTCTGGAACGAATCTGGGACAAGATGAGCTCTAGCGGCCCGCTCCCGAAAGTCGGGTTCCTCGTGCCCTCCTCACCCGGAGTGACTCCAGACCAGTTTCTCTGGTTCTCAGTGTTTGCAATCCTCATAACTTCCATTGTCGCTTCCTTCATCGTGTCCGTTATACAGACTGGCTCGAAGCGCGAGGGCGTCAAGTACATCCCAATATTCTCTGCAGCAGGGCTTGCGGTCTTCCTGATGCTGACAATCGCTCTCGATGTTTTTACAAAATAAGCGGCGATGCCCTTTTTTCAAGCGAAAGTTTTTATAGCTACGAGAATCATACCTACGCATGGGCTTTTTAAGGGGACAGGGCGGCGTAGAGTACATCAGCAACTACACAATCGCCGGAGTCATAGTGCTGATAATCATCGCAGCCCTGATATACCTCGGGGTTTTCAACCCGAACCAGCCCGACGTCTGCATCTTTCAGAAGGGCCTCAACTGCGAATCCAACTACATAAAGCAGGGCGAGGATAATGCGAAGTTAAAAATCATGAATCAGTTTGATGACGCAATCGTGATCAAGGGGGTTCTGTGCAGTGGTGAGCCCATAGACCCGTCATCGGGGCTCCCCTATGCAAGAACTTGGGGCGACCCGCATTCTGGCCAAGCGCTTGTTGACGGGCAGCAGGTTTCGTCATCCCCAATAGTTCTTCCTTCCAACACGTTCGAACTCGAAACGTACTGCTATACAGAAAAGAGCTTTGGCCTCGGCTCTCTCCCCCCTTCCGAGCGGTTCAAGGGAATAGTGTTCATACGGTACAGGCTCAATTCGAGCCCAGACCTCCCAGGGGGGGCGGGCTTCCTTCACGTAGTCCAGGGAAACCTCCAGGGAAGGCTGAACCCCTAAAGCTCATTTCCCAACAATCTGAATTCTCTCAAAAGCGATTCTGGGGGATGTGAAACTCCCTGCACGCTCTTGCTTCTTCTCAATTGCAGTTATCCCCTTTATGAGCTCAAAAACAT
>JBDRJJ010000142.1:0-8120 GCA_043815135.1 Microcaldota archaeon
GCCAGGGCATTCCCATATCGAGCCAGTAACCAGGAAGCTTCACTCCCCTCGCTTTCCCATCCTGCGCGAGTTTCCTGACAGCATCAGTAATCTCGTATTCCCCTCTCGGGCTTGCTTTGAGTTCCCTTATCAGGCTAAACACTTTCTTGTCGAAAACGTACATGCTCGCATTGGCAAGATTCCCTTTCGGGTGAGCGGGCTTCTCCTCGAAAGAGGCGATTTTGCCACCCTTAAGCTCGGCGATTCCGTAGTGCTCGGGCGCCTCGACAGGCGTCAGCCCCAATGTTGCCTCGCCATCATAGCTCTTCAGCATGGCCTTGACAGATTCATAATCAGAAATGATGTCCCCAGCCATCCCGAAAAAAGCGTCTTTTACAGAATGCTCGGCAGAGAGGAATGCCGCCCCAGTCCCGTATTCATCCCCCTGGGTCACGTAATCAATGCTCATCCCGAGTTTCTTCCCGTCCCCGAAGTAGCCCTTTATGACGTTTTCCATGTACTTGACGACAACTGTGGCCTCCTTTATGCCGGCTTGCTTGAGCGTTGTCAGCACATGCCATAGAATCGGCTTCCCGGCAATCTCTATCATGCACTTTGGCCGCGTATAAGTGAGGGGGCGAAGCCTCTTCCCCTCCCCTGCTGCGAGAATCACTGCTTTCATCTGAACACCTTGGTTATTGTCTTGAGCCAACAAGCAAGGCGAGGCCCCTCCACCAAGCATTCCCTTGCAAGTTATACCGACCCGAGGACTATCTTTTCCGCTCTAGAGAATAATGCCTCAAGACCCTTTTTATCCTTATGCTCGCAGGTGATTCTGATTATCGGTTCTGTCCCGGAAGCACGTATCAAAACCCACGAATCCTCGAAGTCAACCCTTACCCCGTCCCCAGTGCTCTGTTTGCCGCCGAGCTCCTTTGCCCGCTCAAGGATTTTTTCCATCGCCTTAAGCTTGTCCTTGCACGGGTATTTCGCCCTCTTCATCGGGTATTTTTTTATTTTTCCAGCAGCATCGCCGAGGCTCCCGCTCTCGCAGAAAAGCTCGACAAACCGCAGTCCCGCCATTATCCCATCAGGCACAAGGTGATTCCCCGGGAATATGTACTCCCCGCAGGGCTCCCCCCCGAAAACTCCCCCTGCTTTCTTCAGCGCCTCCCCAACATGAAGGCTCCCGACCTTCGTTATCAGGGTTTTGCCCCCTGAGCTTTCAATCGCCTCGCGGATCGCAAGCGATGCTTCGACGGTGGTGACAACAACGCCTTTTTTCTTGGAAAGAACATCACTGCACATCAAAGCAAGCTGGGAATCAAGGCCGAGCATTTCCCCTTTCTCATCAAGGATTATCGCGCGATCCGCATCCCCATCGTGCGCTATTGCCAAATCAGCGCCGATGCTCCTCGCAACCTTTGCAGTTTCCTCGAGGTTCTGGGCATTCGGCTCAAGATTTCTTGCGAAAAAGCCCGTGGGCTCGCAGTTCAGGGCAACCACTTTACAGCCGGCTCTCCGAAGCACATACGGCATTATCACGCCACCGGCGCCATTCCCCGCATCCACAAGAACCTTCGGCTTCCTTTTCTCAATAAGTTCGATATCAACTCTAGAAAGAACAAGCTCCGAGTGCTCGCGAATTGCCGTAGAAATATATCTCTCTTTCCCAAGCCCCTTGAATTCCCAGCGTTTCTCTCCCAGTGCCTTCTCAATGCCCCTTTCCTTTTCCCTCGCTATCTCCTCCCCTTCCTCGAACAGCTTTATTCCGTTGTACTCTGGGGGGTTATGCGAAGCAGTTATCATCGCCCCGAGGGAGGAGCGGGAAGCATATGAAGTAGTCGGGGTTGGGGCTATGCCAATTCGAACAACATCTGCGCCGGAAGAAAGGGCCCCGGATGCGAGAGCGTTTTCAAGCGCGATTCCCGAAGGCCTCGTGTCTCTCCCGATAAAAAGTGTTTTTCCTTTGCCGCCGATTGCCTGCCCCACTTCCAAGGCCAAACCTACAGTAACATCCTTCCCGAAAACGCCCCTTATACCGGAGGTCCCGAACATCTTCGCACCGGGTCTATTTATGGTTATTATTCGCAGCGTCAGCTCTCTGGGAAGCAGAGTTGTGGTTCTTTGGAACTTCCTTCCCATCCGGGAAGTGGTCCCCAGTGAGGAACACTGCCGCGGAAATTACGGTGGTCCATAAACCATTCTTGTCCCCAACAGCAGACTGGGTTACATTCGTCGTTCTGACGATTCCCCCGCTCATCTTGAAGAGCTGTTCTTTCTCATCCCAGCTCGCGTCCGGGTTGAACTCAATCCCCAGAGTGGACGCAAGCATCGATGCCGCCAAGTCCTCGGCGTAGTCACCAGCCTTCTCCTCGCTCATGCCGAAGCAGTGGTGCTCCGAGAGATACCCGTGCATGTTTTCGTCGTTAGGCACTGCGCATCCGATTGATGCGACAATCAGCCTGTTTGGCTCATCAGTATCCGCCCTGGCAATTACGAGGAATATGATCTCCCCGGCCTTTATCTTCTCAAGTCCCGCTTTCTTCGGGATGATTTCGCATCCCGGCGGAAGGATGCTTGAAACAGAAACGAGATTCAGCTTTGCTATGCCCGCATCTCGAAGCGCGAGCTCAAACGAGGCGAGGCGCTCCCTGTGCCTTCCAACTCCCTTCGTGAAAAAAACTTTTTTTGGTATCATCTACTTCCTCCGTTTAAAGTTAATCGATGAAGCTTATTCTACTCCGCAAAGCTTAAAAAACTCTTCGCACAGAACTAACTTCTAAGGGGATTGAAATGGCAAAGGATGAAAGGATATCAACGCCTCAAAGTTCGACGGGAATCATCAGGTTCTACGATACCGAGACCGGAGGGCCGAAGCTTGACCCGAAAGGAGTCGTCGTTTTTAGCGTTGCCCTAATACTCATCATTAAAATAATAGACATGGTCATCCAGTAAGCTTCGGCTCAAATCCCGAGCTTTTCTCTGGCAGCTTTTTCGACTCTTTTCACCAAGCCCTGCGGGCACGCTACAATGAGGCGCTGCCTTTTCTCCTCAGCTGCCTTTATCGAGCTTACGAGGTCGGATGCGTGAGTGAGCTTCCTCATCCCGCTCTCGAGATCCACCAGCACATCCCCGGCCTCCTTATATTGCTGGGTAGGCACGTCCACGAGCACATCGTCCTCAGCCACATCAATGGATGCAGCAATCTCCTTTGCAAGCGTTCTTGCGCCGCCATTCTTCTCGAGCACTTTCCTCGATTTCCCCTGCAGCGAATTCCACTCATAAACAAAGGCCCGCTTGAAAAGCTCCCTGTTCTCAATATCCCTCACAAACCTGCCCGCCTTTGGATTGGAAAGCAGTGTCTTAAGCACCCCGAAGTCATCAAGGGAGGCGAGGTCGACTGGCCTAAGGGCCCCTGATTCAATCCCGAGCTCGATTGCCCTTCTGAGCATCGCTGAAGCAATCCTGACGGCATGATGCGAATAAACGGTCGAGAACATCATGAATCTTGCGAGAAGCAAGGACTCAGCAGCCTCGAAACCGCCCTCCTCGAGCACAATGTCCCCTTTCGAGAGCGACATCGTGTGGATGAGCCTTTCAGAATCAATTACCCCGTAAGCGACGCCAGTGTAGTACGAGTCCCTCAGGAGGTAGTCCATCCTGTCCGAGCCAACCCCCGAGGTTATCAACACCCCGAGCCCCTCGCCCTTCAGTAGCGAGGAGATTCGCGCAGGGTCGACCCCCGCCTTCTTCAGAGGTCCCGCAATCCCGTTAGAGCGTATTTTTCCCTCAGCTATCGACTCGTGCGTCTCCCCCAGGTGCTTCTTCAAGAAATACTCGGACTCGTGGGAAAACGCGCCGTGCCCCACATCATGGAGAAGCGCGGCAATCCTTAGCTCCTTCTCATCCATCTCAGATAGGTCCATGCTCTCGCACATCTCCCCGGTGAGGTGGACAGTCCCTAAAGAGTGCTCGAACCTCGTGTGATTCGCCCCAGGATAAACCAGGTTCGTGAGCGCGAGCTGCTTAATCCCCCGGAGCCTCTGCATCTCCCTGGAGTCAAGAAGTTCCAGTTCGAGGTCGGTGAGCTTTATGTTCCCGTGGACGGAGTCTTTTATGACATACATTGTTCACAATATCCTCTGCCTGAAATATAAACATTCGCGCTTCCGCTAAGAAAGAAAAAAACAGAAAAAAAGTTCCCTTATGGGTATAGCTCGATGATGTCGAGCGAGTAGGAGGCTGGCGTCGTCCCCTCAATGATTGCAGCAGCCCCCCTCTCAGGAATCATCTCTATCCGGTATGGTTGCCTCGGCGGAAGATTTACTTCACTAGTTGATGAGGACGGAACCACATTAAGCATGACGAGAGTCGAAGAGTCGATGACTGGGCTGTCTGCTGTGAACACGTTCGAGGGGTCCCTGAGCTCAGTTGCCGTGAAGTTTGTCCCGTTCGTCAAAGCGCTCGAGTATTTCTGGATTGTCATGTTGAGCCCATTGCTTATCTTGATGATGAGCTGCCTCAAGTCCATCCTTTTTGCGCCAGCAGCAGTGGAAACAGTTATGTTCATGCTTTCGAGGTTTGTCCTCGCAGTGTTGGAGTTTCCACTTATTGACTTAATGACAATATTCGAGGAAACCTCCTCTATGGATTCCTTCCCCGTCGTCATCGCCCTTTGCTGCAATATCCCGGAAACATTAATGAGTACAGCCGCTGCAATCGCAGCCACGAGCACCATGGCAATGAATATGATAAGCGTGCCAATGCCAACAGCACCTTTCTTCGAAGCAAACCGGTTCATCATATCTCCTCCTTGAAGGCTATAACACTAATACTCGTTTTATTGTGCTATTTAAACCTTTTGTCCGCTATTCCCCAATAACACATCGAAAACCTGCGGGCAGCCAACCAATCACTATCTCCTAAGATTTGAGAAGCATGCTACACAGTAAGTATGAGTGAATCCCCTGTCATCAATCGTAGTCCTCTTCTCATCCTTTTCAAGCTCTTTCTGGCACTCCTCACATCTCATGAATATGCCTAGGTCCATACTGATCACCTGGTGGAGCGTTATTCCCTTTTCTACTATTAAAGGCTTTTGGTTATTGCCCCCAGATGCGTTGCCCCGGCTTCCTCAGAACCCCGTTCCGAACTCCACGTAGTAGCTGGTATTGCCTCCGCTCCTTATCACTCCCACGCATGCCCAGCCGTTTTCTTTCGGAACCACGAGATAGAGCTCCTTGGAGTCCGGAGTTATCCCTCCCCTAAATGTACAACTGCCTATCTGCTGGTCCGCCCCAAGGCTTACGGAGCCGTCTGGGTTTCTGGCAATTGAGAAAATGCTGTTTGCGAGCAGCCCTCTCGGAACAGCGAAATCCGCAGCATATCGAACCCCCGCTCCGTTCCCGCTCACGCCCAACCTCCAAAGCGCCGGGCCGGTATTGCCAGTGCGTTGAACTCCGATGCTCACACCCGTTCCCTCACCGCTTGCGTCTACTTGGGCACCAACTGCAGTGCTGCCAATGCTTATCGCCATCATTGCGCTTCCACTTGTCAGACTGCCGTTTCCCTCCAGCGTCCCTCCCCCGGACCCTGCCAGCGTTATATTCCCGCTCATGTTCCTGAGCCCAAAGGCATTCATCGAGCCCGGCTGACCCTTTGTAAAGGTGCTTCCAAGGTAAAGGAAATTGCTCTGCTGGGACCTTACTGAGGGATTTCCGCTTATGCATGCGCCCGGGTTTTCAGGCGCCGAAATCCTCTTTTTTGGTTTGGGGTCCTCCTTTGTTTGCGCCAGCGCATTTCCTCCGAACATGTGCAACCCAAAGAAGACAACTGCTGCGGCAACCGCAACCTTTAACCCCGTCGTCTTACTATTTCCCTTGCTAACGCTAGTTCCCTTCATATCAACACCTCCGGCCCATCGGCCGCCTCCTCAGACTTAGGTTACCATATTGCTCGCCGGAGGTTATATTCCTTGGGTTAATATCCAATTTAACTAAAAGTTAAATAGAAACAAAAAGTTTAAATAAGACTAAACACATCTTTCATCTGTGTCCCTAGAACTCACAGACTCCAGAGGCGGGGGGATAACAAAATCCCTTCCGGATATCATTCTCCAAATACTCTCGAAAGAACACCCGCTCACCGTCGGGCAGATAAACAAGATTGCAAAGAGGGAATTCAAGGTTAAAGTCACTTATCAAGCAGTGAGAAAAAGCCTCCTGATGCTTTCCAAGAAAAAGGCACTCGCGCAATCGGATGGCGGATTCTCCATAAACAAGGAATACATCCTCGAGCAAAAGAAGATAGTCGACGGTTTCCTTGCGAACTATTTCGCTGGAGAAGAGGAGAGCCTGCCGCTTTATTCCAAGAACAGGGAAACCCACACTGCCTATAATTTCGAGACCCTGCTGCAGACGGACAAGTTCTGGTGCGAGATTGTGTTCGACTGGGTTTATGGACTTAGGCCCGGGGACGACAGGCGTTTTGTGTTTCACGGGCCGCATTGCTGGTACATTTTCGGTCACCTTGGGACCGAGCATGATTTCGTCAACACGCTGAGGTCGAATAAAGTCAGCATGCACTACCTAGTTGACGGAGAAACCCCCCTGGACGAGTGGACAAGGAAGTTTTATGACAAAAACGGAGTGATTTACAGAATCAACAGGAAAAAATCGGGAGCACCCATGCGCACTGCAATGGGGATTTTTGGAGAATACATAATACAATTCGACTATCCCGAGGGGTTGCTAAGGGAGATGGATGAATTTTACGTCTCCTCGAAAGATTTGCGTTCCCTAAGCCTGGAAAAGATTGCCAACACACTAAAGAAAAAAACGCCAATAACCTTCATCCTAAACAAAAACAAGGTGGTTGCAGACAAGCTGAAGGACGAGATAATAGAAAAATGCGGGGGCACGTAGCCCAACTACTTTCTTTTACCCCCATAAACCAGCCCCTGCCTGGAAATCTCCATCTCAAGCTCCTTTCCCCAGCCTATCCTGCCCGACTTGAATTTTTCCCCCTTCCCAAGAATTATCGACACGGCTTCCGAGAGCGACCTCCCCCGGCTCTTTCCCGTGTCAATCTCGTAAACGTTCCTGTAACCCATCTCTGCTCTTTGGGTGCAGTAATCAAGGGCCTCAGCCATGACGTTTTCGTTCACCTTCCTTTCAGGATAGCCCCGAGCCTGAAGCCTCCTCCTCAACAGTTTCGGGTTCGTTCTCAACGCAATCGCTTTATCCACCTTCAACTTAATCTCGCAAAGCAGGTGCCCCTCGAGAATCGCATTCTTTTTCCCCTTAAGGATTTTTTCCATCTCGCGCTCCAATTTTCGCATGTCCACAACAAGCGCGCCCCTCTCCTTCCCTTTCCAGAGCTTCTGCTTCTTCACCAATTCATTTGCCCCGAGGACATCCCATCCGAGTTTCTTCCCAAGCGCCTTTGCAAGAGTGCTTTTCCCGGTTCCCGGGACTCCAGTAACGACAATTTTCACGTAGTTATTCTTTCCGCAAAGTATTAAAAGCTCGAAACCAAACTTTCCTAGAGGTGGTGCTTTGCGCTCCCCAGCAGTTGCAGGTTCATTCTATCCCTTGAACAAACAGGTCCTCGAGAAGGAGATTGACGGCTATCTTTCAGAAGTCGAGTTCACCCACACGGAAGTAATAGACATAATGGCCGCAGTCATTCCGCACGCGGGCTACATGTATTCCGGAAGGGTCGCTGCCTACGCATTCAAGGCAATCGAGGACTTCCTGAAAACCCCCCCCGTATTCGTAATCATCTGCCCAAACCACACGGGGAACGGGACCCCGGTTGCGGTTTCAAACCAGGATTGGCTCACCCCCTTGGGGAAGGTAAAGGTCGACTCAGATTTCGTCAAGTCCCTCACAAAGAATTCCCCGCAAATAGAGATTTCCGAGGAGGCCCACCAGTTCGAGCACGCAGTCGAGGTCCAGCTTCCGTTTCTCCAGCGGATTTACGGAAAAGCTAGAAAGGATTTCCGCTTCGTTCCAATCTGCATGATGGGGACGGGCATCGACACGATTGAGGAGGTCGGCAGGGCGATATTCAAGGCAAGCGCCGAGACAAGGCGCGATGCGTTCGTGATTGCAAGCTCCGACATGACCCACTACGAA
>JBDRJJ010000143.1:0-2860 GCA_043815135.1 Microcaldota archaeon
GTAATTGCAGTGACCCTCCTGGTTGTCGGGGGGGCTGCGCATTTCCTGTTGGGCTTCGACCTGAAGGGGGCTGTTTTAGCCGGGGCAGTGTTTGGGGGGGTTTGCTCGTTCTTCGTCTTCCACATCCTAGACTCAGTAAACCTAGAGGCAGGGGTTGAGGACTCGCTAATGCTTGAAAGCACGATGACTGAGACGATTTCGATAATGCTTGCCCTTGCGGTGTTCCAGTCAACGGCTGGAGTCTCTGCGTTTCAGGGATTGGCATTTGGGCTCGTTTTCGGGCTTCTTGCGGGGATTGTTTGGGTTAGGATGCTTCGCTTTGTCTCGGATTTCCCACATAAGGATGCCCTCACCCTGTCGCTTGTTCTCGCTCTTGCTGCCTTTTGCGAGATGGTTTTCCCGAACAGCGGGATGACAAGCGCGTTCTTCTTCGGTCTTGCAATGGGAAACGCCGGCCTCCTGAAATCAAGGACGCGTTTCGAGGGCCTTCTTAGGTTCCAGGAGGACGTCCTGATGGCTGGGGGAACCTTTCTGTTCTTTTACGTCGGTCTTTCTGCTTTAGGAATGGATACGAACGTGGTTCTTTTCGCAGCACTCTTCTGGATTGCGGCGCTTTTGGTGCGGGTGGTTGCGATAAGGATTTCGATGCCGGATGAGGGATTGAACATCTGGCTTGCAGGGCTTTCGCCGAAGGGACTATCAGCTGTCCTTATAGTAAACTCCGCAGTCGTAGTCGGTATTTCTTCAGCGCAGGGGCTCTTCGCCCTGATGATTCCGATGATTGTCCTAAGCGGGGCTTTTGCAGGAATGTCATCTGGAGCCCTGCGGGGGCGAATTCCCCCGAGAATAGAGACAGTTGCAAGCTCCAGAAAATGGGGCGCCGAGAGGTCCGATGAAGGAAAAATCAGCCACGCATATGATATGGATGAAGTTAAGCGGACAATAGATGGAAAGGAAGGAGAGGAGTAAAATCATGATTTAGTTAATTCTGAAACCGAGGGAAACCCCCTCGGTCCAGAAAATAACCGGGGGCGCCGGAACGCCCATTGTGGTCTTGGAAGGGGGAGCCCGGCGCAGCCCCCGCAGCGCAATCAGTCTGACCTTATCCTTTTTTCAATAGTGTATTCTATTTCGCGCTCAAGGCGGGTAAGCTTGCTCTGGTCGAAGTCCCGGCCACGAAGCTTCTCTATGAACAGAAGCGAGCGGAGATGGTCCTTCGTGGAGAGTTTCTCCTTTGACCTGCCCCTTGGTGCGACCATGCCACTGGCATACGCGAGAAGCTTCATTGTCACTTTCTCGCTTATCCAGCCTATGTCAACGTAATAATCCAGGACTTCTGGAATATTCTGGTGCCCGACTGTCTCGAGAAGAAATTCAACCCATTTAAGGAGTATTGCATTTGCTATTGCGCTTTCCGGTATGTCAGAAAGGAGGACCCTGTGCCCTTGGAAGGCAAAGCTTGAGCCCGGTTCATCGCTAATGCTGGATAAGTCTTCTTCTAATTCCGGTTCCGGCTCGGGGGCCCTTCTGGATTTTCCGGGTTTCTTTTTAGGGGGCTCCGGCTCGTAGGAGAACGTTGTTTGCTCCGGGGCTGGAGCGCTCTCCTCTTGCATCTGGTATGCCGGGGCCGATGCCTGCTGCTCCTGGGGCTGCGATCTGGAGTCCTGGTTTGATGTTTGCCTTGATTCTATTGATTTCAGGGCCCGAATCAGCGTGTCCTCAAGGTTATTCATCTTGTCAACGAGCTCGTCCATCCTAGTGCCAGATTCCTGCCCATTGTAGGATTTTATCGTCCTCTCGATTATCTCCTCTACCTTCTTTTCAGTGAGGCCCATCGACTTCATTGTTTGGAATAAATCTTCGATTACTGTTGACGGGAGGGAGCCCACGTAGAGCGATAGTTTCGCCTTTATCTGCTCAGGCGTCATCGCAGGCCCTTGAGACTGTGTTTGGTCATGGTCCGAGCTCAAGTTCATTACCCTTTTTCGACCTAACGGTTTTCTTGCTCTGAACCGCGGTCCTGATAAGCTTTGTCAGGTCGACACGCCGCTTCTCGTCTGCTTCGCTAACTGAAGCGCGCACAAGTCGGCTTATATCGACTTTTCCTCTTGCCATTATCTTTAGGTCAGCAGTCATTGTTGAGACCTGTGTTTTAAGGGAACTGACTTCTTCCTGCAGCTGCTCCATTGTGGAACTCAGCACCTTGGAAGAGCCAACAAACGGATTTATCTGGTTGGAAACTACTTCGTAAACAGACAACATGTCGAGTATTCGTGAATCAGTCTGGTCCATCCTGCCTTTCAGCTGGTCATTCTCTTTTTTCGCTGCGTCCGCTGCTTTTTCTGCCTTTAGGACCCGCGATTCCATCTCTGCAACACGCTCGCTTGCAAGGGCAATCTGTTTTTTTAGGTCCTCAATCTGCGCTGTGTCAAAAGAAGCCTCCTGAACTACTCCGATTTCGATTTGACCGCCACTCCCCGACTGCTGTTCAGCCTGGGATTCCGGGGCCTGTTTGTCCTGGGAGGTTGGCTCCTGCTTGGGAGAGGATTTGCCTAACCCAAAGGGTAGGTTTTTCGTAATGCTCTCAATGCTTTTTCCAATGTCCAACATTCGCAACCCCCCGCGCCGCGCATTTTGAGCCTTTAATAAAAACAAAAAACAAAGGGGGCCGCTATGGGTAGAGCGTCTGTATCGTAGATGAGTACGATGACGGCGTTACCCCATCGATAATTGTCGGCGCACCCCTCTCTGGTATAAGCTCGATGTGGTACTGCGTCCTCACTGGCAGGTTCACTCCCGTGCCTGAGAGGTTTGCATTGAGCTGGATCAGAGATGAGCCGTCAATAACCGGGGTTGCTGC
>JBDRJJ010000144.1:0-6387 GCA_043815135.1 Microcaldota archaeon
GCAGCAACCCCGGTTATTGACGGCTCATCTCTGATCCAGCTCAATGCAAACCTCTCAGGCACGGGAGTGAACCTGCCAGTGAGGACGCAGTACCACATCGAGCTTATACCAGAGAGGGGTGCGCCGACAATTATCGATGGGATAACGCCGTCATCGTACTCATCTACGATACAGACGCTCTACCCATAGGGAAAGAGCACCCTTTATTTTTTCTTTTTCCTTCCTTCTTAGTTCTGGACCTGCGTAAGGAATATTAAAGTAGGTGCCAAATACCAATTGGGTGATTTGATGAAATTCCTCTTACTGGCATTAGTAACAATATCTCTTTTTTCAATCGGTTTTTCCGATGAAGTATTGCCGATAAGCATAGCGGATTTCACGCAAAAAACTCTTCACATAACAAACTGCAAGACGCCATCCGGGGGTCCATCGGTTTCCGAGGTTTCCGTCAATGTAGATAACCCACTCCCAGTCCAACTGAGGGTTAGTTACCAGTATTTCGACCCCCCGCTAAACACATTTGTTGACCAACCAATGAGCACCTACTGTTACATCTCGCCATCTTCGACAAGAACCTGCAAATTCACGGTTTTCTTCAGGTACGGCGGGCATGGTAACGGAACGATAGACGGAATCGAGCTCCTGAGAATAACTGGCCGGGACGTTGAGGGGAAAAACCCAACAGTATACACATCATCTCTGAAATTTGACGTGGATCATCTTGAAACAATACAAGAAACGAATGTTTTCAACAAAATCCACGAAGCGAGAGGATTCCTCTCACAGATGACTGAGAAGCTCCCTTGCTTCGGCGATACCTGCTGCGGAATGGATGGAGCGCTCTCAAAAGTAGACAAGGCAAAGCTCGACATCGCAAATGCGGAAGAGCACCTGAAGCTATGCAACATCACCACCGCATATTCATTTGCATCATCAGCATACCAAAACAGCAAGTCTGCCCTCTCATCCGTATCGACGAACACGGAGTCATGCCAGGAGGCGCTCGCAGGATACAAAGAGGCCAAGTCGGATGTGGACGATGCAGACAAGACAATATCCAACCTCGTATGCGAGCCGGACCAATCAGCCTTGGATTCACTTGAGAAAGCAAAGACGAAGCTCGCCAACTCCAAAATTTTGATTGGGAATGACGATTACGAGGCTGCTGCCCTGGAGATGGAGAATGCAAAAAGGGTGGCTGCAACAGCCAAGTCATCTGCAAAATGCGCTTCTGGGGCCCCTGCAGGCACTGGCAGCCCTGGGGCGGGTCAAAGCGGCCAGACGAACGGCGGCGCCTCACAAGGAGGCCAGGCAACTTCCGGTTCCCCGCCACCGCTCTGCCCGCTTGGCATGGCGGTTCTAGCATTAGTTGGCTTGGGAGCGTTTTTTGCCTACTCAAAGAAATGAGTGGTTTTCCATGGTCGGCCTTATAGACGCCCTGCTCGGGAGGCATAGGGATCGCCCCTGCCCAAGGTGCAAGGAGCCGATTTCCCTCGAACTTGAAGAGTGCCCTAAGTGCGGTGCAAAGATAAAGGACATGTTCGTGCGCATTTGCCCCTCCTGCAAGGCAGAGGCCCCATTCAAGGCAGAGCATTGTCCGAAGTGCGGCCGCTCGTTTGTAGAAACAAAAACCATAAACATATGCCCAATCTGCGGTTTCCGGGCTGAATATGAAATGACCCGGTGCCCGTCGTGCGGGCAGAGGTTCATCTGAGGAAGATTGCATGAAAGTGACGCTCGCTTCACATACGCCGAATCCAGACCTGACATGCGCAGCAGCAGCAATGACTTCGACCTCCACAAGGACGACTCTCGAGATAATGGAAGAACTAAAAGACGAGGAAAAAAGGAAGAAGGCATTCGTTGTTCTCAAAAAGGTCATGGAATCCGGTCATCTCTCAGTGCTTGAGCATGCATCGTTCACATTCTCCGTTTCTCAGGTCTCCCGTGCGCTCACCCACGAACTCGTGCGCCACCGGATTGCTTCTTACACGCAGCAGAGCCAGAGATACGTGAAATTCGAGAACGAGAGGGACTTCATATCCCCGCAAACGATACAGAAAAACGAAAAAACAAAAAAGATATACGAGAATTTGCTCGCGGACTCGATTCGCGCCTACAATGAACTTGTGGGGCAGGGGGTCCCATACGAGGACGCACGCTATGTTCTCCCAAACGCGGCTCCCACAAACATCATCATTACGATGAACGGGCGCGAGCTCCTGCACTTCTTCGCCCTCCGCTGCTGTGAACGGGCGCAATGGGAGATACGGGAGCTTGCAACCGAGATGGTGCGCCTCGCAAAAGGGGTCGCTCCGACCATGTTCTCGAAAGCAGGCCCGTCCTGCTCGCAGAGGAACTACTGCCCAGAGGGGAAACTGACGTGCGGAAGGATGAAGGAAATAGTAGAGAAGTTCAGCGAACTATAGCTGTTTATCCCTAGAGCCTACGTTGAATATATCGTGTTTGCAATTTCCGGTTCTCTTGATTTCCCCAACCAAACCCCCCATTATCCTTTCTTTTATAACGAGATATGCTTCTCTTCCAACCTCGACGTTTCCAATAGCATACCGCTTAGATTTCGTGTTGAAGCAGAAAATGCAATTATCCAGGTTCTCAGAATTGTGGCAGAACATTGAATCTCTGCAGCTCAAGCATCCATCCATCTCGAAACAATTCGTAAGCTTTGCCGAATGGTAGCAGTTGATGCAGAACCTCGAGTCAATCATCCAATAGGAGCCGAATATGTATTCTGAATTGAAAACCTGTCCAGAGAGCGCAGAATTCTTTGCGAAGTTTGCATCAACAACCTTGTAAATGTTCATCGAGTTCTCCGCGAGCGGGCTCCCAATTATGTTCTGGCAGGCCCCAACCACTATTTCTGGAGAAAAATAGGCAATCCTTTCGACTCGTTTCCTTATCCCATCAAAGTCCAGCTCTTCTCCCGCCCCAAGATCAATCTTCAAACTTCCGAGTTCGACCGCCTCCTCGTTCGTCACGAACCTCGAGCTGTCAATATCTCTCATGAATGGGAAGCTCGTGAAAGGCGGATGTGTTTCCCTGCCAAACGGGGTTTTCCTTATTTCCACCGTGGCAGTGTGTCTCCCAAGCCATTCCTCGAATCTACCGAGTGGCCCGAGTTCTTTTCCAAACATTATCTTAGAAGTTATCTGAAACGAATCGTCTATTCTCCCGAAATTCCTTTCATCCTTCCTTTCTCGCGGGCTCATGTCCGGTATTTCCAGTTTTTTCCACTCAAGGTTGAATATTGTAGGAAACTTTCTCTCCCGAATAAGTCTTTCCCTTACCTCGGAAAGCAACTTCTTCTTAAGTTCTAGGTACCTGTTCTTCTCGACTTTCAGGTTCCCTATGACGTACCTGCTCCCGCGTTGATTCAAGGAGAACATGTTTTCAGCGCAATCAAGGCAGTTGTAAGAAAAGTACGTGTCGCTTGTGTTTGCGACATAATACGATTCAAAGCACCTCGTAGAATTATAGGACGTAGTCTTTATCATGTGCCGCGCCTTCCCGCTCGTGCTCGAGCCGAACACGAATTCACTGTCCCTTATCATCCGTGAATATGCCACATATTTCGACTGCCTAACGTTTGCGCTTCCCCTCACGTAGAGACTGTCAATGCAGATATCGGAATCCTCCACAAACCTCGACTGCCCCAAAACCTTGTTCCCAGTGTACTGGATCCGCTCTTCGATAGCCCCGAGGATGCTGTCGATATCCTTTATCTCATTTATTGAAAGAGGCTCAAAGGCGGCCTCCCTCAATTCATCATGCGATATGAACTTCGCGTCCTTGCAGTAATCGTCAGTGACAAGCGCCACATCCTTACCCGAAACTAGTGACTTCCTCCTTGAAACAGGCTTTGAATACTGGAGAAGATATCCCCTAAATTCTTCAAGACTCACTTCCCCTTCACCATTCCCAAGCAAGAGGTTGAATGTGCGCATGAATGCATTGTCTATGTCCATCCCATCACCGACAGGGCTTCCGCTACCTTCCCAGTTTTTCATTCTTCTCCCCGCTTGAGACTTATTGCGCTTTCCATATATTTAAAACAAGTACGAAAATATTTTTGTTAAATAGAAATATTTATATAAAAATTATTCAATATTACAAATATGGCCGAGGAAACTCAAAAAAAAATAGACAAGAAGGACCTAAGAATCCTCTACGAGCTCGATTTCAACTCCCGCATCCCCTTCTCAAAGCTTGCCAAAAAAGTCGGCCTCTCCCAGCAAGTAACTGACTACAGAGTTCGCTCACTGCTGTCCGAGGGCGTGATAAGGGGCTTCATGGCTGTCATCGAAATACACAAGCTCGGCTATTTCACATTCCGCATCTACATGCGGCTCCAGAACCTTACCCCGAAAAAAGAGCTCGGAGTATTCAATTACCTAAAAAACCACCCAAACTGCGTCTGGTTCATTACTACCTCCGGACGCTGGGACCTTGAGGCCCTTTTCTCCTGCAGGAACCCGGTTCAGTTCAACAACATCATAAAGAGGATGAAATCCGATCTCGGGAGACACATCCGCGACTACAATCTCTCAGCCTCAGTCGTCAACTACCATTTCAAGAGAAGCTACCTGGTGGGCGCAGAGCGTTCTCCGGAAGGATATTTCAGATACGGGTTTGAACCGGAAATCGAGGAGTTGGACGATACTGAGATACGGATACTCTCGATCCTATCCAAAGATGCGAGAAAGAGCAATGTGGACATAGGAAAAGCGACGGGCCTAACATACAATGCAGTGAAAAACCGGATTAAGAATCTCGAGGAAAGGGGCATACTCCAGGGGTACCGGATTCTCATAGAGCTTCCAAAAATAGGCAGAAAGTACTACAAGGCCCTCATTAGCCTCCAGGGAATAGATGAGAAAATCGAGAGGAAAATGTACAACTTCTGCGCCCTCGATTCGCGAGTAACCTACATCGTGGAGGTTATGGGGGAGTGGGACATCGAGATTGAGGCCGAGGTTTCGGACGAAGAGGAGTTCAGAAGGATACTGGTGGATTTCCGAGACCAGTTTGGACATTATATACGCGATTACGATGTCCTTCGGGTCTACAAGGAGCACAAGATGGACTACTTCCCGATGACAAAGGAGCTGATTGATAGGATAAAATGCTCGAAGAGCTAAGCGACAGGCTCGAGTCCTTTGTCCTCAGTCAAGAATTCCCTCATCACCATCGTTGCGTACGACCCTGAGGGAAGCGAGAACCTGAACTCGCATCCGTCTTCCTTGAACGAGAAATCGTTGAGCGGACAGGTCATCGCCCTGAACCATCCTTTCGAGGAGAGTTCTGGGAAAGAGCGCATCCTAAAGTCCTCAAGGCGAATCCCTTCCTCCTCAAGAATCTGCTTCTCGAACCCGCCCAGCTCGCTTTCGTATCCAATAAGCTTGCCCACCAAATACCCGGAATCAGCCCTGGTTGCCAAGTCCGGGAACCCAAACTCATTTGGGAGGCAATTGTATTCCCCGATATCTAACCCCCCGCCTCCCTTTATTTTTTCAGAGAGGGCCCTGTTGAACAAATAGGACTGGTAAGAGTGTACGAACATGAGGGAGATTCCGCGGGGAAGTTTCCTTATGGCATTCACATAGTCGTTCGGGTTCTTGGACAGGTGGAGAAGGAGTAGCCTCTCATAAACGAGGTGCCCTGGGAATTCAACAAGAGCTTTCTTGTAATCCCCCGTGCTCTTCAGATTTTCCCTCGCTTTCTTCGCGCTTTCATTCTCCTCGGGTTTTCCCCCGAACAAGTACTCCTCGCATGCTCTCCTGAAAGAGCCCTGGAGCATGTTCTTACCGATAACATGGTTGTTCTCCCGCGTTCCAAACCTCTGCGGGCCGAAGTAATTCGGGAAAACGCCCCCGAGCTCCTCCTTTATTTCATGAATCTTCTGCTCTGTCTTTCGCTTGGGGCTCTTCACCCTAATGGTGAACCTGTTCCCGAGCAAGTCCCCGAGCTCGAGTTTCTTCTCGCTCTTCCAGCTCCCGAGTATCTTGATGTCCTTAATGCTTACTGCCCCAATGTCCTGCTTGTAGACGCTCGCAAGCTGAGTCGTCAGGGCGTTCCTGTCCTTCATGCCGGCGTATCCAAAGCTCTTCATGCCGCACCCGAGCTTGTCGCCTATCGCCCTAAGCGCGTCAATCGTGTTCCAGTTTTTCTTCTGGAGGACAAAGTAAGTGAAATCTCCCTTATCCCCGGTCAGCTTGACTTCCTTGCCAACATCGAGGGCCATCCCGTTCTGCATAATCTCCTCGACTATGAAGTCCTCGGGAGTCGTTTTAATCTCGCCCCCGATGCCGGGCTTCTTCGAGAGATATGCTAGGCTCTGCATATGGGGTATATTGGAGGGAAAAATTA
>JBDRJJ010000145.1:0-4963 GCA_043815135.1 Microcaldota archaeon
TCAGGTGCTCCACAAACTCGTTCTTTGGGTAGAACTCGTAAACTCCCCTTTTGAGCACTGATGGGAGATGAACGGGCGATGATGCTTCCTTCAGCACAGCCGGGTCCGCCATGATTCCTAGGTGCACGAACCCTTTTTTCAGGGATAAATCTAGCCAGGCCGACTTCAGGTCTCCCTTTGCGTCAACCCGCTCGAGACCATATATAACCCCCTTCCTGAATTCGAGCAGGTAGGAATCCTGCCCTATCATCACTAAGACGAAAAGCGGGTCCGCGAACATAGATAGCATGAATATCATCTTGCTCCCGATTCTCTCTGCATCGTGCTCAACAATACTCTCAAGCCCTTTCCATATGAATGCGCCAGGCTCTACCCGGATGGAATCGGTCTTGAATCCCTCCGCAAGCCATACGAGGAACGAGTCAAGCAGGCCAGCAAGGCTCTCAACCCTCTCGAGTTTTGAAATGAGCGAAAACAGGTGCTCCTTTTTTATGACAATCCTTATGGGGGTCCCAAGGTCCAGGAACAAGGACCTCTTGCCAGAAACCATCTCTATCGAGGCAAGATAATCCCTCGCACCAATCAGTAGCTTTAGGTCGACTTTTATCCGCATTATGACATTTCGCAGTGCTTTTACAACAGGTGGCGAAGGTGAAAGCTCGAGCTTCCCTTCCTTGAGGGCATTTGCGAGTATGACGCTGAGCTCCAGAAGATAAGTCCTTTTGTCCTTTGTCCCCCTGTACCTTTCCTGGAGGGCAAACACCTCCTCCAGGACAGAGCGCTCAACTGATTTCGTTATCGATACGCCGTGCCGTTTCTTGAGCTCCTCAACACTCTCCCCGGGCTTAATGGTGCTGATTGATACGAACGTCCCCTTCTCAACCCGCTCGATCAAAGTGAAAAGCGGCTTCCCGTTCTCAGTTATCACTGAGAGCATCGTAAAATCCGGCCCGATAGTCCTCGTAACTAGCTCGGCTACAAAATCCGTGAACATTGCACGATCAAATGACGATACTGGGAAGAACGGGACATCTACGCGTTCGGTTTTTCCAGTGACAAAAATTAGCCACTTCGAGTATTCGCCGACAACCCTTTTCTTGAATGCTTCGCTCCCCATTGAATCACTCGTGCCCATGCTCCCTTGCGCTCCAAAGCGAGTTTATGAAATAGTCAAGCACATCGAGCCTGCATTCGGAGGTTATCCACTTCATTAGCGTTATCCAGTTCGTGGGAGGGTGACCCTTCATCCGCAGAATCCTTCGGGCCTTCACCTTAGTCCTGCAGGCTTCATCCCCATACAATATAACCTTGTCGTCTTGGACTCCCCCTTCAACGTAGCCGTAAACAATCGAAAGCCCATTTACCTTCCCAAACTCCTCCCTGAACGCTTCGGAATAGCCGAAAAACAGCCCAAGCCCGAGCTTCAGCATCCCCTCATAGCCAGGGTCGGTCTTCCCCCTTATAAACCTCGCCCCCCCCATCCTCTCGGGGATATCGAAGGTTCCTGGTTTGAACTTGCCCTTCACCTCATCGACCTGGAGCCCAAGGACAATGGGATTTACCTCCCCAACTCCCTGCTCGACTCCAAGTCTGGTGGTTCCGATGGACATGGGTTCATAACCCATTATCTGCGATGCGACTGCATCCATTGATATTACATTGTCAGAAGCGAGGGCCAAATCCATTTTTTTGACTTCCCCGAAAGTCGGCCCAAATCCTTCCATTGCTAGGAATCCATCCATAATGACGAGATTTGAGGGGCGGGCTTTGTTGATGTCGACAAGCTTCTGCTCAAGGTCCTCGCAGTGGTGCCTCCCCTTGTCCTCATCCAGAAGCAGCCCGTGGGCATTCTTCACCCCAAGCGTGACCGTTGTTATGCAGTGTGTCTTGAGCTTGGGGATTGAAATGTAGACATTGGCTTCCTTAAGCATTTTCGGCAATCGGATTTTTTTCAGGACGATGCCTCCCGGGACATCGAACTCCTCGTATTCTTTCTTATCAAGCAACAACACTTTGGCGCCGATTGCCTCGTAATAGTCCCTCAGGCCGGTTGTCTCAAAGACCTCTTGGGAGGTTATCTGGCACATGGGATTCTCGCCCACATAGACGGCTTTTGCGCCAGCCTCAACGCACATCGCTATCACTGAGCGCACAACCTCGGGCTGGGTCATTGCGGGGAAGAACTGGGCGACCATGTTGGGCTTGATAAAAACCACGTCGTCCTTCTTGACGAACTGGTGCATTCCCCCAAGTAGCCCGACCGCCTCCCGTACGGTCTTGTCTACGTCCTCCCCCTTAGCGATAGCGACTCGGCTCATAATAAGGGTCCTCAGGTTAAGTTTTTATCAGTTATATGTAACAGTTGACCGCAACTACTGGAATCTTCCGAATACCTCGTCGCGGTTGCTCGCGTCTTTATCCAGTGAGGAATAAATTGCCTCAAAATCAGGACCTTTGGAAAGCAGATAAATGACAATGGCGGTCCTCATCCGCTCATCCATCTCGCTTCCGTATCTCCTATAGACCTCATAAAGAAAAGGAAGCATGGACTCGTGCTGCGAGGATATGGCGCGTATGTCTCTCTCAGAGAGCGAGAAGAACCTCTGCAATCTAACCTTTCTTATCTCAGCTACGACCTCTTCGAGAGTCAACTCGTCCCCCGCTGTCCGGCCCATCGCTACCGCCCTATATGATGTGGGTGAACACTCCGAGGACTTTCTTGCAGTGAGGGCAGTAAGCCATTTCAGTGTTCCTAAGGACGAACGTTGACCTTGGTTTGTTGATTTTCATTGTCTCGACAGAAACTTCTTTTTCACAGTGCGGGCAAATCGGTGCCATTGATTCCACCTCGAGTATGGTTTAGCCCTAATACCTTTTTAAGGCTTTTTATACTCCCCTCCTGAAAAAACCAATTTCCGCAAAAATCAACCAAAACAAAGTGTTTTTGCTGCCAAAATCGCCCTTTTTGGAAGTGAAGGGATTTATTGCGGACTGTTTATCCTGAAAAGCCCCCCCTCTAAAGAAGGTTTATAAATTGTTTATGCTATTAAATAGCCTGCTTTTTGCATTACTTAGGGGTGTAGAAGATGGGATTGAGACCAGCAAAGACATGCAGGGACATAAAAAACAAGGCCTGGAGCAGGTACTCGAAGAAGAAGCCTCGGAAGTCGTTCGTTAAGGCGCTTCCCCACAACAGCCTCACGGTTTTCTCAATGGGGACAGCAGGTGGCTACGAACTTAGGATGAACCTAGTTGCAGACCACATGGTCCAAGTGAGGGACAACTCACTCGAGTCAGCGAGGCAGGCAGCTAACAAGTACCTGGAGAAATCGATACCCGGCAACTACTCCCTGAAAATCCTAGTTTTCCCCCACAATGTCATAAGGGAGAACAAAATGGTGTCAGGCGCAGGCGCTGACCGTATCCAGAAGGGCATGAGGCTTTCTTTTGGAAGGCCCACCGACCGGGCTGCAAGGATTGCAAAGGGACAGCTGTTCATGTCCGCGTTCGTCAATGAGAAGAACGTGTCTTTTGTGAAGGAAGCCTACAGGCGCGCAAGGGGGAAGCTACCCGGCTCATTTTCAATAATAATCAAAAAGAATAAGGGCTGAACGTTTTTACATCAAGATGGGGGAACGAACTTCGGCACCCTCATCAGTATGTATATGATTATCAAGAGCTCCGGCAGGAGCACTGGGAGGACAGTCCGAACAATCCCAAGCTTCCTCTCGACAGCATAGCACACCCAGAAGTAAATCGATACTAAGAGCAGCACTACCTTGAAGTCAAAGACAGTGTATTGCACGCTGTCCATGCTGATGTTTCTCGTTGCCACGAGTGCCCCGAAGGCGCCCACTGTAACAAGGACCATAAGGGCGAAAATCGCTACTTTCTGAGCATCCGGAATGAGAAACCCGCCCCAGTTGAATCCCTCTGGCTCTTGAGTCTTTGGCTTTTCCTTGAGCGGCCCAGGCCCAGCTCCCACGTTTTTTTTCTCCTTAAGAAGTTGCTTCGGGTTTTTGGCCATGATAGAGTTTTAGAGGGAGTATTTAAAAATCATCCGCAAGTTCTTCTACAAAAAACGAAGGTTTAAATACTCAAATCCACATAATAACAGGGCATGGCACATGCGCAGATCATACTCCCTCATCAGAAGATAGTTAATGGAAGAGTTACTAGCAGGAATGCTTTTGTAGAGGAGATCGACCCGCGAATTTTGATGCGCGCATTCAGTTATCTAAACCCAACCCATCGAGTCAAGGTTGCGAATTCTGTCCTCCCGGGCACGAAGAGGCCGACGATTGATGCTTTCAGGTTCCTGCTTTTGAATGAACCAAATTCTGATTTAATGAAAGCCGCGCTCAAGCTTTTCGTTACATCTTTTCCTGACAAGGACGAGCGGGAGCCAAACAAAGCTATACGAGATAGGATAAGGATGATGAATGACAACGTGCTCGTCAGACCTTTTGGAAACAACAAATTCTATGCAATGGCGGTTTTGAGGGTCGATGGCCAGGGGTCTCCCCTGACTGGCTACTGCCAGTGGACATCGCTCACTTCAGAGGGCAAAAAAAGCGGCGAAGAAAGAGACGGAAAAAAGGAAGCATTCGTTTACAGCCAGTACGTTACTCTTTACCAGCCCGTAAGAAACCTATACATATCTACATTCATGAATGGCCTTAGGGCAGCAATTTCCGAGAAAGACGCCCTTAACGCGGGAATTCCCGGAATCACGAGCTCGATTGCAGAATCTGAGATGAAGTTCAAAGGGCACTCGACAGAGAAAGAGCGGGAAAATCGTCTTTTGGCCCACGAGAAACAGGGGAAATTCATATGGGAAGTGATTATGCCGGACGGCTCGGCCGTTATCCCCTGGAGACAGCCGCCAGTCGGAGGCGACATATGCGCCCTCCACCTAACCGAGCTCTCATACGGCGAAGCCAAGGAACCAACAAAGTGAGCT
>JBDRJJ010000146.1:0-7896 GCA_043815135.1 Microcaldota archaeon
TTGCGGGTTTTCTTGAAATTGTTGAAAAAAAGCCTCTTGAGAAACAATATATACTTTCAGGTATATATACCTTTCGGTATATACTGAAAGGTATTTAAACCTTGGGCGCCCCATCAAAAGCGATTCATATGGTAAAGTGCCCCGATTGCGGTTGCGAGATTGTGTTGACTCTCCACTGCTGCCGCTGTAACCATAAATGGTATCCGAAGACCCCGAAAAAGCCAAAGGTCTGCCCAAATCCTGCTTGCAAGAGCCCGTACTGGGACAGACCGAGGCAGAAGAAAAAGAAGAGGAGATGAAATGGAACTTGACAAGAATCAGAGAACACTCGGATGGGTTATTCTTTTGCTCGCCATAGCAGTAGCGGTGTCAGTAGTCCCCCAATACCTGAACCAGAACATCCCAGAGGTTTGCACGATAGACGGGAACTGCCAGCACGAGAAGGCGCTGGAAAACCTAATCACAATGGTGCCGGTGTTCCTTTTTGCCGGCATTGCGCTCGGCGCTCTTTCCTTCTACTTCCTCTATGAGCGGAAAAAGCCCGAGACGATAGTCGTGGACAACAAGAAGAACGTCATCGATATCGTGGATGTTCTAGACAAGGATGAATCGAAAGTCCTGAAAAAAATAATCAGCGAAAAAGGCCGGGTTTTGCAGGCGGAGATTTCGAGGCTTGAGGGAATAGGGAAAGTGAAATCGCACAGGATAATCGAGAGGCTCGAGAAGCGCGGGATAATCGAGATTGAGGGAGCAGGGAAGACGAACATCGTAAAGCTTGCGGAGAAATACAGGAAACTGTTTTTCGAATGAGCTGAGGGAATGCTTCAAACAAGGATTTACTCCAAAAAAGACCTTCTGCAAGTGCTCGGGATAGTGGGACAGGTGACAGAGTCCTGGGGCGCTGGCTGGAAAGAGCTGATAATTGAAATGTTCACTACGGGAAAGAGGTGCCCCTTCAAGATTGAGCGTTTCGTTGCAGTCGAGAGGGGGGAAATAGTCGGGCTTCTTGTTCTCAAAAAAGAGATTCTCGCAACAGTCATCTACTTCCTTGCAGCAAAGCCTGGGAGGAGGGGTGAAGGGATAGGGAGCGAGCTACTGAAAAAAGCAGAAGAGTTCGCGAAGGGCTCCGGCTCCTCTTTCCTCAGAGTTGACGTTTACGATGGTTTCGAGAGGAACAAGAAGTTTTACATTAAAAACGGATTCAAAGCGAGTGGGCACGTCCGCAACTATTATGAATTTGGGGACTCGCAGGCTTTCTTCTATAAAAGAATCAGATAGGGAAGCAGCCGGTCGCCCTGTCGAACTCCCTTATCGCCTTCAACAACTCCCTCATGCAACCCTTGCATAACAGGCCTTCTTTCCTCCTTTCTTCCGCCAGGTTCACGAGCTCGAGCGCATGCTCAAGGGCAAGCGGAAAATTAAGGGAATCGTCGAGTGCCTCGAAAAACAGGTTTCTTTTCTCAAGAATCCTTCCGCAGAAATGCTCCTTTATCTTGCAGCGCTTCAGCTTCTTTATGCCCGAAAGAGTCTTTTTGTAGCACCTGTATTTCTTTTCGTATTCCTTGAGCTTTGCAAGGGTGAAGTTGACTTTTTTCGTGTAAGGTTTTGAGAGAAGGAGCCACTTGATTGCCGTAATCGAGAACCCCATTCTCCTCAACTGCGCGAGTGAATGATAATTCTTCAGGGATTTGCTCATCTTCTTGCCGTCCACCATGAGATGCCTCACATGGAACCAGTATTTCGCGGGAATCTTCCCAGTGAGCGCCTGAATCTGGGCAATCTCGTTCTCATGGTGCGAGAAGATGTTGTCGAATCCGCCTGCGTGAATATCCATTGGGATTTTCAGGAACCTCGAGCACAGGACCGGGCACTCGGCATTCCAGGAGGGCATCCCCTTCCCAAGTCCAGTTTTCCAGTAGAGCTTTCCATGCGACTTCCGGTAGCGGAGCCAAAGGAGGAAGTCCCCTGCAAGGAACCCCTGATAATCGTATAAGCGCACGCGGGAACTGAGCTGTTTTTTTGTGAACTTGTATTTGGAGAGAGCCCCGTAGTTCTTGGACTTCGATATGTCGAAGAACACGTCCCCGTCGAGCTTGTACGCGTAGCCTTTTTTGATGAGCTTCTCTATCGCCCCCGACATCTCTCTTGCGCTTTTCGAGGCCCTTGGGTAGGTGCTAGCTGGAAGAATCCGCAATTCCTTCATCTCTTTGAAAAAAATATCTGTGTTCCTCCTCATCAACTCCCAGAAATCAAGCCCTGCCCTCTTGGCGGCAACAATGCCTTTTGTCTCCAAGTCCGTTACGTTCATTACATGCCTTACTCTATACCCCTTGTGGAGAAGGGTCCGCTTGAGCAGGTCTTCATAAACAAACGTTCGGTAGTTCCCGAGGTGGGGGAGGTCATAAACAGAAGGGCCGCAGGTGTAAAGCTGTATTTCCTCCGGGTTTACAGGAACGAACCCTTCCTTCCTCCTAGTTATTGTGTTGTAAAGTCGCAAAGCCAATCCTACACCTGCATCCGCTTGAAGCTATACGTGCCGACTATAATAGCGGCTATGGTCGTGCAGCCAATTATCACAAGGTCAAAGAAAAGCGAGTATTGGCCTCCTCCGAACATAACCTGCCTCAACGCATCCACTCCGTAGAAAAGCGGGTTTAATTTTACTATGGCATCAAGCCAGCTCGGTAGATTGGATGTCGGGAATAACGCGCCCGAGAACAGGAACATCGGCCACATAACAAACGTCATAACGAGGTTGAAGCCTTCCGGGCTCGACAGATTCGCGCCGATGATAAGGCCGATGGAAACAAGGCAGGCCCCAAGGTAGACTGCAATCAGGAAAGCAAATAGGGCTGAGAGTGGGCTTATGTTGAACCCGAAGAGAGTAGTGGCCACCACCAAGAGAAGCCCGGTCTGAATCGCCCCATCCGTTACCCCGCCAAGCATTTTTCCCAGGAACACAGACGTCCTGCTGACCGGGGCAACGAGAACTTCTTTTAAGAAGTCGAGTTTCCTATCCCAAACAATGTAGACACCGAAGAAAAGCGAGACGAACAGCACGTTCATCGATATTATTCCCGGGAATACAAAATCCTTGTAATTGACTCCCTGCAAATCAACTGAGGTTCCCAAGCCTGTTCCAAGCGCTGCTAGCCAGAGAAGCGGGGTAATCAGCGATGAGATTACCCTCTCCTTCTCCCTGAAGAAGACCTTGACTTCCCTAAGCCATATTCCGTAAATCCCAGAAAGCTCGCTCATAAATATCATCGATTGTTAGAATCCATACTTCGCTCGAAAATCCCGCCTTCCGCCTTGTCTTCCCGAATGTCCTTTCCAGTGTAGTGGATGAACACATCATTCAGGGTCGGTTTTCTGACTTCAATCTCACCAAGTTCCCCAGTTTTCGCCAAAAGCTTGCAGAGGTTCTTCCCTGCGTTCTCAATCTTTATTTTTACCATTTCCCCATCTCGCTCGACTCCTTTCACGAACTTGAGGTTCTTCGTGAGCTTCCCGATGTCCTTGCCCGTTTTAGCTGTGATTATGTCATCCGCTCCAAGGCTCTGCTTCAAGTCGAATAGGGTTCCTAAAGCAATCAGCTTTCCGTGGTCGATAATCCCGATTCGGTCAGCGAGATTCTCAGCCTCTTCCATATAGTGTGTAGTTAAGAGGACAGTGATGTGCTGCTCCCTAGCAAGGTCTCTTATGTAGCTCCAGATGTGCGTCCTCGTCTGCGGATCCAAACCAGTCGTGGGCTCGTCCAGGAACAGGACTTTCGGCATGTGCAGTAGTCCTCTCGCGATTTCCGCTCGCTTCCTCATTCCCCCCGAGTAAGTCTTAACCTGCCCGTCCGCCCTGTCGAGAAGCCCGACAACCTTGAGAACTTCAGGTATCCTTTTTTGCCTGTCCTTCTTCTCCATCCCGTAAAGTAACCCATGAAGCTCGAGGTTCTCTCTCGCAGTGAGCAAATCATCGATGCTTGGCGACTGGAAGACAATCCCGATTGATTTTCTGACCTCAAGCGCCTGCTTTTTCACATCGAATTCGTTAACCGTTGCAGTCCCGCTTGTTGGGGCAAGAAGCCCGCACAGCATCGAAATAGTGGTCGTCTTTCCGGCCCCATTGGGCCCGAGAAGGGCAAAAATCTCCCCCTCCTTAATCTCGAGCTCAAGCTCGTTCACTGCTGTCAAATCGCCAAATTTCTTTGTAAGCTTGAAAGTCTTAATCATAATTAGGACCGATTAGATTAACGCGCTTAAATTAAAAAACCAGCCAGTTAACAAGGTTATCCTCCTCAATTAAATCCCTTTCCAGCAAAATCAAATTATGAAAAAATTCAAATCAGGTTCGGAATTCAAGGCGAGCCTAAAAAGCGACGAGCAAATGGTTCTTTTCTATGCGAGCTGGTGCCCGTTCTGCCGCTCCTTCTGCCCGAAATTCGAGGCGAAGTTTGACAAGAGCGATAAGCATATCATGGTTGCGATTGACGAGGATTCAGATGGCTCTTGGATTGACTACAAAATCGATGCAGTTCCAACAGTTCTTGTTTTCAAGGGGAAGAAGATAACGAAACGATTCGATGCAGTACCCGGAGTGGGCTTGAAAATCGAAACCATCAGCTAGAAACTCCTTTAAGCTTAATAGCGTTAATCACTTCGAATGACAGACCTGGATTTGACGAGAATAAAGGGTCTTTCCGAATCCGAAGCAGCGGAACTCTTGAAAAAGCACGGTCCAAATGAGTTGCCCTCCTCCAAGCCAAGGGGAATCCTGCACATAGCTCTTGAAGTAGCGAAGGAGCCGATGTTTCTCCTCCTAATTGCTGGTGGGCTCCTATACTTATGGATTGGCGAGCCGAAAGACGCCGCGATGCTCTTCTTCTTCGTTTTCGTAGTGATGGGGATCACATTTTACCAGGAACGAAAGACAGAGAGGGCCCTCGAGGCTCTCCGCGACCTATCGAGTCCCCGTGCCCTCGTAATCCGGGGCGGCGAACAGAGGAGGATTGCAGGAAAGGAAGTCGTCATTGGCGATACGTTGGTTCTTGTTGAAGGCGACCGGGTTCCAGCAGATGCAGTTGTGATTGTTTGCTCGAACCTTACAGTTGACGAGTCTCTCCTGACTGGCGAATCCGTCCCAGTAAGAAAGGCGAATTGGGACGGGAAGGAAGACAAGAAAATCCCGGGCGGAGACGGGCTTCCATTTATCTATTCCGGCTCATTAGTAGTGTCCGGAAGGGCGGTTGCAAAAGTACTCTCAATAGGATTTGAAACTGAGCTAGGGAAGATTGGGAAAGCCCTGGGGTCTATTGAAACCGAGCGGTCGCTTCTGCATAAAGAGACTGACGAGCTTGTTAAGAAGCTCGCTCTTTTCGGCCTAGCCCTCTGCCTGCTAGTAGTAATCACTTACGGCCTTGTGAAATCAGACTGGCGCGAGGGGCTCCTAGCAGGTATCACAACAGCGATGGCAGTGCTCCCAGAGGAATTCCCAGTAGTTCTGACCGTATTCTTGGCTCTCGGGGCCTGGAGGATGTCCAAGCGAAACGTTCTTGCGAGCAGGGCCCCGGCAATCGAGACCCTTGGCTCAGCGACAGTCCTTTGTGTCGACAAGACGGGGACCCTCACGATGAACCAGATGTCAGTTGCAAAGCTGTCCTGCAATGGGCACGCGTGGGCGCAAGAGGAAGGGAACCTCCCGGAAGAATTCCACGAGCTCCTTGAATTCGGGATTCTCGCATGCCAAAAGGACCCGTTTGATCCCATGGAGCGGGCTGTTAGGGGACTAGGTGAGTCCGCCCCTTTCAAGAGCGAGCACATCCACAACGACTGGCAGCTGATTAGGGAATACCCGCTTTCTGACAAGCTCCTTGCGATGTCCCATGTCTGGAAATCGCCTTCAGGCAATGACTACATAATCGCAGTCAAAGGGGCCCCGGAGGCAGTCGCAGACCTGTGCCATTTCACGAAAAAGGAGAATGAACGACTGGATAAGGAGATTGGGGAGCTCGCGAGCGAAGGCTTGCGGGTTCTTGGCGTAGCAAAAGCCAATTTCAAGCGGAAGTCGCTCCCAAAAGAGCAGCACGATTTTGAATTCAAATTCCTCGGGCTCATAGGGTTTGCCGACCCAGTGAGGTCGCAGGTTCCAAGTTCAGTGAAGGAGTGCTACTCTGCAGGAATCAGGGTAATAATGATTACCGGCGATTACCCGGCAACTGCGCGTAATATTGCTCGCCAAATCGGTCTTGCAAATCCCGAGTCCGTGATAACCGGTCAGGAGCTTTCCAAAATGAGCGAAGAGGAGCTTCGAGGGAAAATAGATGCAACGAACATATTTGCGCGTGTTGTTCCTGAGCAGAAACTTCGAATTGTTGAGGCGCTGAAGGCGAATGGCGAAGTCGTTGCGATGACAGGTGACGGAGTTAATGATGCCCCGGCCTTGAAAGCGGCGCACATCGGGGTCGCGATGGGGAAGAGAGGAACCGATGTCGCGAGAGAGTCCTCCGCGCTCGTGATTCTAGACGATGACTTTTCTTCCATTGTCGGCGCAGTGAAGATGGGAAGACGCCTCTTGGACAACATAAAGAAGGCGATGGCATACATCTTTTCAGTACACGTTCCCATAGCTGGCCTCTCACTCATTCCAGTCGCACTCTGGCAGAGTCCGCTTCTTTTCCCAGTCCACGTCGTTTTCCTAGAGCTTATCATCGACCCAGCCTGCTCGATAGTTTTTGAGAACGAACGGGAAGAAGACGATATTATGAAGCGGAAGCCCAGGGACAGGAAAAAGCCTCTTTTTGGGAGGAGGGCAGTGGGCTTGAGCGTGCTTCAGGGGGCAGTAGTGCTCTTGATTGTGCTCGGAGTCTATTGGTACTTTCAGTCAACTGGGAGGTTCACTGGAACGACTTCCGATGAGGCGAGGACAATTGCATTCATAACTTTAGTGATAGCGAACCTATCTCTAATCCTTTCGAACCTTTCGATGTCCCGAACATTTATCGGAGTTCTTAGGACAGGGAGCAAGTCACTTTGGGGGGTTCTTCTCGGGACTGTGGCGCTCCTCTCGCTAGTCCTCACAGTTCCATTCCTAATGGATTTGTTCCACTTTACACCAATCCATGCGGACGACCTTCTGCTTTGCCTGGCTGCGGGGCTACTCGGTATTCTATGGTCCGAGGCTCTGAAAGTTGCGCATGGAATCGAGAAGAGGAGAAGGCTCGCTTGAGTGCAAAATCATTATTAAACCTTTTAGCTGAAAGCTCCAGTTATCCGGATATCCGGAGAGGAACGGTGATGTGATGGTTGATCTTACCCCACTTGAACAAAAAATTGTGAGGGCCCTGCAGGATTTCGGGGCAAACGACGAGTCCAAGATGAAGACTGCAGACGATGTCATGATGAAGAGCAAGATGCCAAAAGGCCAGATTGCAAATGCCCTAGTTACGCTCGTAAACAAGGGTGTTGTCGTTAGGCGAGTGCGGGAGAAGTCAGCAGGCTACTTTGTGAAAAAGACCGAAGGATAACTTTCTTCTGCCCATTCTCAGGAGTTCAGCCTAGTCCAATGCAGCTAGCGGGAGAAATCTCAGCTAGCTTAGCGAAGTTGCCGGTCAAGACGAGAAGACCAACCAAAACTAGAACTACTCCCATTGCCCTGTTAAAATAGGAGAATGTTTTTTCATGATTTTTGATGAATCTCCCCACCTGGGATGTGAACGCCCCCGTGAGAATGAACGGCACTGCCAAACCGAGAGAATAAAGAAGCAGGAGTACGAACGAGCTTCCAGGGGTTATCGCAGCGAGTCCGAATATAAGCGCGAGCATCGCCCCCACGCAGGGGGTCCAGCTCACAGCGAACGCCGCCCCGAACATGAACGAAGTTATGTATGCATAGCGGGTCTTCATG
>JBDRJJ010000147.1:0-5585 GCA_043815135.1 Microcaldota archaeon
CTCGTAGATTCTGTTGCAAACTGGCCTCGGATAATAATACAGCGCCACTGTTGTTTCGGCCACTTGAGATGCCTGGCCGAAGCCTCCGCCCCCGCTTGCGCTTGAAATGGCAACAGAAGTTTCCGCTGCCCCGCCCCCATCAACCCAGGAGGGCGCAATTTCAGACAGTATTCTGACATTGATGCTTTCTTCACTACTGCTTGCTGATGCAGCTGCGAGCGATGCGCCCAACAGCAGGAAGCAGAGCAGCTGGCTCAACACAAAACTTGCTTTCATCCATAACACCCCTTATGCACTAAAGAGCGCCATAAGGTAGATTGCTGACACCAAGAGCGTCACGCCAATCGTCTCAATGAGCGCGTCTTTCATTCTTTTGAACATAAAACCACGCACTTCTTGAAACATGAACGGAATATATATGCTAACTTGAACGGTGCTGAACAAGCTCGCGCTCGCTCGAGGAAAAACAGTGAACAAACCTGAACGGCCCCTGAACTAGTCCTTCTTCCCAAGGAGCATTATCTGGGCAAGCAGCGCCTCTAGTTGAAGCCTTTCGTTCGCCCCTTCGACCAGCCTGAAGTTGTATTCGCCGATTCTATCAACTAGGGCGAGCTTCGTCCTATCCGGAACATCAAGCCTCGTGACTTCTTTATAGATTTGGAGCATCACTTCCTCCCCGCCCATGCCATACTCAATAAGGACATAGTCGAGCTTGTCCCGGGCCTCGAGGAACTTTCCCCCAATCGCAAGCTCCAGCATCTCGCGTATTTCCTGCGGCCGGGCGAGTGACGTGGTCTTGTAAACAGTATCCGAGCCAATTTTCTTGGAAACTAGCGATGCCCCCTGCAGGGCATTAATCGCCTTCCTCATGTCCCCTTCTGAAACATAGACGAGTGCCTCCAGGGCATCGTTCTCCAGGTGCAGGTGTTCAAGCTTCGCGATGTGCTCGAGCATCTTGGTTACATCATCCTTCTGGAGGGGCCTATAGCGGAACACTGCACACCTGCTCTGGATGGGCCCGATGATTTTTGAGGAATAGTTGCAGGAGAGGATGAAACGGGTCGAGGATGAGTAAAGCTCCATCGTCCTCCTTAGCGCGTGCTGGGCATCAGAAGTGAGGGCGTCAGCCTCATCTAGGAATATGATTTTGAAGGGGACATCCGAAAGCGGTATTGTCCTTGCAAAGTCCTTAATCTTGCCGCGGACTACGTCGATTCCCCGCTCGTCGCTCGCGTTCAGTTCGAGCAGGCTCCCGGCATAATCGTCTCCGAACAAGTCGTGGGCAAGGGCAAGCGTTGCAGTGGTCTTTCCTATCCCGGGGGCACCTGAAAAGAGGAGGTTTGGCATGTTCCTTGCCGCAACATATGCTTTCAGTCTCTCTATAACGTGCTTTTGCCCAAAAACGTCTTCGAGCTTCCTCGGCCGATACTTCTCGGTCCACGGTAAATCTGTTTCCATAATAAGCCCTGCTAGTGTTTTGGAGGAAAAAGATAAATAAGGAACTGTTCTCGCTCAGCCCAGGAAGACTAATGCGAAATTATTCGGGCCTGCAACAGTCGCTTGGAGGACATTTCCGCCCTCGAACGGCTTATCGACCAGCTCTTTCCCTCGCGTTGTCTTCGCTCCGCAATCGAAAACCCCGTAAGTGACATAGGAACTCGTCCCATTATTGAATCGCATGTCAGTAACAGTGATTCCCGGGGCAAGAGCCTGTGAGGGGGCTGAAGTTGCCACTTCGATTTTCTTCTTTTGGGGCCCGGGTTTTCTTTCTAGCACCGGGACTCCGGCCTCCGGCTTCTGGAGAAGAACGTTTGTGAACATTCCAACTGTGATAATCATCGCCTTCGTAGCTCCTATGTGCTGGTCTCTTAGAATCCTGTCAAAAACATAGCTCTCTACTTCTGAAAACTTCCTGCCAGTTTCAAATTGAAGGATAAAAGGCATCTTTTGGGAGTCTTGGGGGCCAAAAACAACTGCAGCGACCATTGTGCGGCCTGAGAGCTCGAGGGCGGACATGTTCGGGAGCGTGTTCTGGTTAAGGGCAGCGCCAATATGGGTGAGCCCGTACGCCTCGTTTTTAGAAGAAAGGACAACCTTGATTCTCGTATCTGCATACTGGGAACCGTTCTCATCGAAAGGAACAAACAAGGATGGGTGCGTGTGGCTGCCTAGCTGGTGGTTGCTCGTTCCGGTAATCAGTTCTCCGCTCTTGTGTTTGCATTGGGAAAGCAATCGGGAGAAGAAATCAGTTGCATGTGCCGGGTGGTCAATAATCCCCGTGGTGACCTCAATCTTGCGCTCCGGGGGCCTCCTGGGCTTGCTTCTGCCACTGTCTCCTTCGGGAACGACCTTTCGCACGTCTTCCAAAAGTCTGGGAACAAATGGGTGGAGCCTGCCTAGCTCCTGAGGAAAAGTTCCTGCCTGCTTTTTGGCCCTATCCCCCACTAAAGAGAGAATCCTGTTCGCATTTGGCCCAGTTGGACCGGACTGACTTGGCGATTGAGAAAGCTGACCTGCAAATGTCACTGGAACTGGCATATCCTAACCTCCCACGTCCAGTATATGCATTTTCGAGTATTTAAAGGTTCGTGTTTTGTTGAGATGGACCAATAGGGATATAAATAGAAAAAAACAAAATTTTCACATGGGTAACGGCGTCACCAAGTCCAAAGATGGCGATAAGAAAACACTTGGATCTCTTGAGCAGACGCCTCCGAAAGAGAAGGGAAAAATACATCCGAGAATCGACTTAAGTGGAACTCCGGTTATAACTGCCCCGGTGGATAACACCCGAGTCCACATTCCGTGGGAGGAAATAAAGGCTGGGGAAGCTGCATCTGAAGCCTACCGAAGGAGCCTTGTTGGCCTCGGGGATTATGAACTGGTAAGGACAAATACAATCGAGAACCTAGACCCATTCTGCAATAGCTTGATTGAAACAAAGAAATCGCTATTGAAAGACCTTTCAAACAAGATAAAGCGGGCTGAGGAGCTTGCAAAGAACATGGTTCTGTTCACCGGGGGGAACTCCAGTGAAAGAATCTGGATTTCGTTTGATTGGGTGAAAACGGGCATAGACGAAAACGGGAGAGTTTTCGTAATAGTGAGTGATGGAGGAACCGTCACAACAAGCGGGCCGGGAAGTAGTCCTGAATTCATGAACACGCTAGGCGCGGGTTCAGTAAAAGTAACGAATAGGGGAGTCAATTCAAACGACACCAGCGGGTTGAGATATTTTTTTGAGCAGCAGGGAATAAGCCTTTTCACTGAATGGGAAATCAAAAAAAGCAAATATTCGAGGCCCGATGAGGGGGCAGTGATGCTCTTTCAGGGGCAAAATTTTCCTGGAAAAACACGTTCGGGGCATGAGACGCGGGTGTGGACTTGCTCTGACATTTTCGATTTTAAAAAAGGGAAAGCAATCGTTGATAACTCTAGGGCGATTTCAGAAAACCAAGCCTCAGTTTCTTTGGGGTATACCCCGGGGATGATTGCAAAGGCGGACGAGAGCAGAGGAGTTTCAGCAACCTCCGAAGGTGTGATAGATACTGAGCCGGCCGAAGGCACGGGTTCGATTGAAACAGCACTTTCAAACAGCTATTTCGCAAAACTCGCTTTCGACAGCATTGTTATTGACAGGGCGTATGAAGAGCACACACTCATGTTGAGCGGCAATGATGAGCACAGGGGGTCTCTTGAGAGATATTACGCACAGGGGAATCCAAAAAGAGTGAATGGTTCTTATGCATATTCCCAGCTTGAGATTTCTTCCAAAGAAGGGACGGGTTTTCTTGAAGGAAACGCCTCGGGCAAAAAGATGGTGAATTTCACAACCCTCTGCCCTGAGAACGCTAGTTGGGTCGGGACGATGAAGACGATTTTCGCCCCAATCGGGGGAGTTGAGGGGGAGAGAAAGCTCGCAGTTGCATACTCGGAGAAGGATGGTTATACTGTTATTGACCCGTGGTCTGGGTTCAGAGGCACGGGGGACAGCATCAAGGAAGCTATGACGGACCTTATGGAAGGCGGAACATATTTCGGGTTGATAGCATCACTAGGCGTGTACTATTATGAAGACTTCGGCCTCAAGAAGGCGGGGGACTCATACGTTTTGGAGAATAGGGAGATTGAAGCCAAATTCACGCATGAGAAGTATGCTGACTTGGATGGGTTAATTCGGGTTCTCGATAGCTGCGTGGACAAGGCCAGGTATCCGGCCATGGGGCTTGCAGTGGCCCCCGTACCCATACCGCATAAGATGATACCAATGCTCGTTGTATGGGGATATGACGTATTAAAGAGAACGACTTACGACCAGCGTAAGGTGATGCACCACTTAGGCTCAGATTACCAGGTTGGCTCAGTAGCTGCTTCTACTGCGGCATTTGGCTTCACTGCTTACATTTCGAGCACACCCGGTGGGAAAGCGATTGAGGGGCTCGCAGGACTTGCTGGGAAGGGCGAGGGGATTATCGGATTCCTTAATGCGCTTTCAAAGAACCCGGCAATCCTTGAGAAGGTGGTTGAGGCATCTGCAGTCGGACTAATGGCGGCTGACATCTACGTAAACACGCGAAGCGAGTTCGAGAGGGTTTCGCAGGAAGTCTCGACTTCGCATCTTGATTGGGAAACTGGGCGGGGGAAGATTGATGCAGCATATTACCAGGCCCTTGAGATAAAGAGGACACGGGGCCTCGGGGCAGCACTTGAATTCATGAAAAAAAACGGATTCAGCGACCCACGGGTACACCTTAAAAAACTCGGCAAGGAAGGCGAATACGAGGAGCTAAAAAAAGCACTCTATGCCCATTATTTTGGAGAAGGGGAGGAGAACCCGCTGAGAACGATGTACGTGGACGGGATTTTGACCGGGAGGGCGAGAGCGCTTGCGCGTTCAAGCGAGAGCGAGCTTTCGGCGCTTTCAGAGAAACTCGGTGTTGAGAAGGGCGAACTGGTGAACAATTGCTTGTTAAACGGGGGCCCCGCAGATTCGATAAGGGACATCTGCAAGGGGCAGCCGATTGACAGCATGTCAAGGCAGATTGCCGACTCATGCATCGCGAAACTCCCGAAAGGGTTAATATCTACCGATGCGGGCTCGCTTGCAAAAAGCCTGGCCGAGGAATATGCTTATGGGTACTGGTCGCTCGACTGGGGCCAAGCTAGAAAAAAGTAATAGGATTAATGATTGTGTACTGTAATTCATTAGAAACGCGAGGTGGTTTTGATGGGCGGAGATTCCGGGCAAGGACCGATGGCGATGAAAAGACAGCCTGAGGCACCAAAACAAGTATCAAGTTTCGAGGAGCTTGAAAAAAGGGCAAGAGAACAAGGTTATTCCGTTAACAAAGTTACTGGAGTAGACTTCGGAACTGCGTTGATGTTTGCAGATCAGATGGACGGGAGCTTTGGGCAGAGCGGTGTGAAGACAGGCAAGAGGCCGCAGGTCGTAGAGGCGGGAATGGGCTCGCTAACCACGACACTGTTTTTGTCAGCACTTGAGACTGGGGTAGGAGTCGGGCTGTGGAAACTCGGGTCAAAACCTACAGCAACCGAAGTACCTGAATATGATGAGGCAGGGCGGC
>JBDRJJ010000148.1:0-2210 GCA_043815135.1 Microcaldota archaeon
TGTTATTGCCCGTGCGTGCTTCATGAACTCCGCGCCATCGGGCACTCCCTCTGCCACGATCCCTATGACTTTTGTGCTTTGGTCGTCCCCGAAATAACGGAGAAACTCGACAAATGTTCCACCCGACATATTCCCGACAGAGAGGAAACAATTGAGCTTAGCCCCGAGAGATGCTTCGTCTTCCATCTGAATCGAGACGAGAGAGCCGCTCTGGCTCACTATCGAGGTCCCGCCCCCGCCTTTCATTCGCTCGTTCTTATTGGCATCAAGAAACATCAAATCGAGGTTCGAGCCTGGCGCGTAGATGCCGATTCCATTGGGGCCGACCACCAGCATCTTGTATCTCTTTATTATCTCGACCAGTTTTGCTTCCAGCTCCCAGTTTCCGGCTTCCTTGAAGCCGGAGTTCTCCATTACCACGAACCTGATGCCCTTCTTGCCACACTCTTCAAGCGCTTCGAGAGAAGCCTCGGCAGGCACTAGAAGCACCGCCACATCTGGATTTGAAGGCACGTCTCTTACGCTGGTGAATGTTTGCTTCCCGAGAACCACTCCGCCTTTCGGGTTCACAAGGTGGACTTCCCCATTGAATTTCCCGAGATTCAGAAGCAGGGTCCTGTTGACGCTGTCAATCACGTCGACTTCGGAGCCGACGGCAAGCTCTTTCGTGCTCTTGTCCTTGAACACGACTGTTGCGACTTGGGAGTCTGGGATTATGGTTGCCCCGTGGAAAGCCTCATCGTGAACTTCTCCCGGAACTGTAACGACCTTCGTTATCTGGACCATCTCCCCACTTTTTGTCATGCCAAAAACCTTGTCAGACGCGCCCACAAAAACTATGGATTCGGGGTTGAGGCCACGGGACATGAGCATGTTGAACTCATGCTGCGGCATGTACGGCTCGGGGGCCGTTTGAATCGCTTCATTCGGAACGACTCGACAGTCGAGGAAAGAGAGAACTGTTGAACCTTGGGAATCGTGATGCAGCCTGGCGGGATTCAGGTCCACCTCAAGGCCAGGGTTGTCCCTGATGAGCCTTGAGAGGTTTATTGCAGTATCGGCAACCTTCGTTAAATTGAATTTTTTAAGCCCCTGTTCACCGTCAAGCAACGGAAACAGCTTTAGGTTCCGGAGTTTCCCAAGCACCTCCTCTTTTGAAGTGGGGTTGACGCAAACTACGACGTCCTTCATTTGCTCTGTCCGGGTCCCTCCTGCGCCAATCACCACTGCAACTCCATATTCGGTCATTTTGGCCCCGAGCACCAGCTCGAGCCCGGGCGCAACCATCGGAGCTACCCATATCCCCTCGGAATCGGGGGCTTTGTGCTTGAGTTCCTCAGCAGCGCTCGGTATGTCCTCGATTGAAACGTTAAGTCTTACGAGCCCTTCCTTTGATTTTCCCTTGCTCTGCGTTGCCACCTTGAGAACCACTGGCCCCTCGCCCCAGTTGTCAACCGCTGTTTTCCTTGCCTGTTCCGCTGTATTGACGACCTTGCCTAGGACTCGAATGCCGAAGGACTCTAGCAGCTTTATGGATTCTCTAACTGAGAGCTTCGCGGACATCGCACTCTCTGAAAGTATTTTTGCTGCTCCCCCTCCTCCAGCGCCATTGTGCGCTCGGTGAAATTGCTGAGGTCCATTCGAAAAAACATTCATTTTATCCCCCCAAAGAAACTTCAGAATAAGTACGATAATAGAACAAAAAAAATATTTAAAGGTATAATCGGCGTTAAGCGGAGCCCTTTGGATTATGGCCCGTCCTTAACGCTTGGGACCGACCCATGTTCTCTGGGCCCGCACTCCCGCCCCCCTTTTCGTTCGGCTTCCCGTTGCCGTTCCCCTCAAGCTCGAGTGCTTTTCTGACCCGTTTTATGTCCTCTTCAGGGAGGATTGCAGCAGGAATGGGCCGGGGAGTTCTCTTCTCTTCCTTTGGCCTTTCTTTTTCGCCAGGCATGGAAGCTGAGATGGATGTAGACTCATTGGTTAGTTGGTTTTGCATAAGCGGAGGTTTTCCTTGCTTGCCAGAAAAGAATTCGTGATTTACAGTTAATATCCCCGCTACGGCAATCGGAACTATCATCGCAGTAGTAAGGACCTTAATCGCGGTTATTGGGCCCCTGTTTTCCTGTTTCACTTGAGTTTTCTGCAACAATTCACCTTCCCAAAAACTATGGGATTTCAAGTTAATAAATATTCACATTTTGATAAAA
>JBDRJJ010000149.1:0-6231 GCA_043815135.1 Microcaldota archaeon
GAAGTTCGCAGACGCAGCGATTACCAGGCCGATGACTCCACCGACAAGCATCGCAGTCGCCCAGACTGATGCCCTCGCCCTTGTCTCAGCACCGAGCATCTGACCAATTGCGTATATGCCTCCTGCCATGATGAACATGAGCAGTGCTACAACCGGCACTATTCCCTTAATCGTCGAACACAGGGTCGAAAGGGAAGAGTACATGTCTGCAAAGACCACGTTGCTGAAGAGGACAATAGCCACTAGAAGGGCCGCCCTGTTCAACATCCCAAACCGTCTCGTCATTCTATCTACCTCCGATTGGGTTAATCTGCTGGTTATATGCCGGAACCCCTATATAAAGCTTCCAGATGGGCGGATACCTATACTTTCGAGAAAAAGTATTCATGGACTCGCGTGTCTTCTGTTAACTCCGGGTGGAAGGATGTGGCTAGAAGGCACTTCTGCTCAGCTGCGACAATAGTGCCGTTGAATTCAGCAAGAGCCTTGCTCCCCCCCCAGACTCGTTTAATCGCAGGAGCCCGAATGAACACGCAAGGGAATTTAGCTATCGTTCCAATATCAATTGTTTTCTCGAAAGATTCCCTCTGCCCCCCGAAGGCATTCCTGCTAACCTCAATGTCCATAAGCCCAAGTAGTTTTTGCCCTGTTTTCTCTGCCTGCGCGCCGCCTTTTTTCGCAAGGAGTATGAGCCCTGCGCAGGTGCCGAAAATCGGGAAGCCATTCAAACCAAGCTCTCGCACCCGCATAAACAGGTCCGCCTTAACCATGAGCTTGCTTATGGTGGTCGATTCCCCGCCCGGGATTATGAGTGCAGAAACATCTTTCAGCTGCCCGGGTTTCTTGACCCAGACGGAACCGTGGCCCATTTTTTCAACAATGTGCATATGCTCGCTAACAGCTCCCTGCATCCCGATTACGCCGACTTTCATAAAAAAACCAACAGCTAAACTCCCCTGGTCTGCATCATTTCGCTTTCATCTTTGAGAACAACTCCCTTCATCGCGTCACCAAGCCCTTTGGAAACTTTCAGCACAATCTTGGGGTCGTCGTAGTGCCTCGTAGCCTCGACAATCGCCTTCGCAAACTTCTCAGGCTCTTTACTCTTGAAAATACCCGAGCCGACGAATACCCCGTCTGCCCCAAGCTGCATCATGAGGGCGGCATCAGCTGGAGTCGCAATCCCGCCAGCAGCGAAATTCACGACGGGGAGCCTTCCGGCTTCCGCGGTCTTTTTGACAAGAGCAACAGGGACCCGGAATTCGCGCGCCTTCTTCTCCAAATCAAATCCCCGGTTTTTCAATTCCACGAGTTCCCTAATCTCCCTGTTCATCTTGTTCATGTGCTTCACTGCCTGGGCGACATCGCCCGTCCCTGGCTCGCCTTTGGTCCTTATCATTGCGGCTCCCTCATGTATCCTCCTCAGGGCTTCACCCAGGTCTCTTGCTCCGCAGACGAATGGAATCGCGAACTTTTTCTTGTCAATGTGGTTTTCCTCATCGGCAGGAGTGAGGACTTCTGACTCATCTATCATGTCAACCCCCAACTCCTGCAGCACCTGTGCCTCCGCAATATGCCCAATCCTGCACTTTGCCATGACTGGAATGGTGACAGCCCCGATTATCTGCTCCGTTACTGCGGGGTCGGCCATCCTAGCGACCCCGCCAGCAGCCCTAATATCCGATGGTACGGCATGTAGCGACATCACTGCGACAGCACCGGTCCTCTCGGCGATGAGCGCCTGCTTGGCAGTCGTGACATCCATAACAACCCCGCCCTTCTGCATCCTGGCGAAGCCTTCCTTTAATGTCGTTGTCCCAGTTTTTTTCATAGAAGCAACCCCCTCAAAACTACTCGAGAATGAATCAGTATTCTTGTCCCAGAAACATTTAAAAAATAATCCGCCGCAATAAGTACGCCGCTTTGGTCGCGAGGTGCGATACGTTTATTTAATTTGTCTTGATAAATATGCGGTGTATTTTCCTAGTTGGAGGTGTGCATTATGGCAGAAAAAGAACACATGAACCTGGTATTCATCGGTCACGTTGACCACGGAAAGAGCACGTCTGTCGGCAGGGTGCTCTACGAGACTGGTGCTCTCAGCGAACAGGATCTCAGGAGATTGAAGGAAGAGGCAGCAAAGGTCGGGAAGCCCACTTTCGAGTTTGCATTTGCAATGGATCAACTGAAGGAGGAGAGGGAGAGGGGACTTACGATTGACGTTGCCCACAAGGAGTTCAAGACGGCAAAATATTACTTCACGATAATCGATGCCCCGGGGCACAGGGACTTCATCAAGAACATGATTACTGGTGCCTCGCAGGCTGACGCAGCAGTGCTCGTCTGCTCAGTGAAAGAGGGAGTCCAGCCGCAGACAAAGGAGCACGCCTTCCTTGCGAAAGTGCTCGGGATTTCCCAGCTTATTGTTGCAATCAACAAGATGGACGCAGTGAACTTCGACAGGTTGAAATACGACGAAATCGTAACGACCCTGAAGGGCCTCTTGAAAAACATCGGCTACAAGGTCGACGCAATCCCGTTCGTACCGATTTCGGCCTACACCGGCGGAAACATCGCAAAGAAGGGAGACCAGATGCCCTGGTACACTGGTCCGACGCTCGTTGAGTGCTTCGATGCGCTTAAGGTTCCTCCGAAGCCAACGGACAAGGCGCTCAGGCTTCCGATTCAGGATGTCTTCACTATTACCGGTCACGGAACCGTCCCAGTGGGGAGGGTCGAGACAGGTATCCTCAAGCCAGGCGAGCTCGTTGTCTTCATGCCTTCAGGCGCGAAGGGCGAGGTCAAGAAGATTGAGATGCACCACGAGGAGCTTGAGAAGGCAATCCCGGGAGACAACGTGGGCTTCAACGTGAAGGGCGTTGACAAGAAGGACGTGAAGAGGGGGGAGGTCGTAGGGCCATCAAGCAACCCACCCACAGTCGCGCAGGAATTCACGGCGCAGATTGTCGTTCTTGAGCACCCGACTGCAATCGCGGTCGGCTACACGCCCGTGTTCCACATCCACACGACCCAGGTCGCGTGCACGATAACCGAGATAATGGAACTTAAGGACCCGAAGACCGGGCAGACTGCGAAAAAGAACCCGGACTTCATAAAGACTGGTGACGTCGCAATCGTGAGAATTAAACCTCTCCGGCCGGTGGCCCTTGAAAAGTTCTCTGACTTCCCGCCGCTCGGCAGGTTTGCCATCCGAGACATGGGGCAGACTGTCGCAGCTGGGGTCGTCTTGGAAGTGACTCCGAGGACCGGCTAGAGTCCTTTGTTTTATTCTTGGTATCCTGTCCAAGCGCGACAGGAGCCTGATGGGTGCATTGAACTATGGAAAGCAAGGCAAGAATCAAGTTGGTTGGGAAAAACCCCAAGGAACTCGACGAAGTGTGTGGTCAGATTAAGGAGATCGCGAAGGCAACAGGAGTGGAAATCCGAGGACCGGTTCCCCTGCCAACCAAGCGCCTTAAGATTTGCACCCGCAGGACTCCCTGCGGAGATGGCTCCGACACATACGAAAGATGGGAGATGAAAATCTACAAGCGCATTATCGATGTCGCCCAGGACGAGCGGACTCTCAGGCAAATCATGAGGGTTCGGGTTCCGGACACCGTGCACATTGAGATATCGCTCGGCTGAGTTTCGAAAACAAACACAAACTCGGCTCGCTCGGGCTCGCCCGTGCCGTTTCGGGTTTTCAGTTTCTTTTTCTGTTTATTTTTTTGGAACCTAGCTAGCGCTCCAAAAAACTTCTGGTGGTCAGAGCCCAGTCCCAATCATTAAATATGGGGCGGACTCAATGAGTAATGTAATTTTTCAAAATTCCTATCCGGCGAAGGAAATGGCAAACACTCTCATTGTTCTCGAGGCCAAATGGGCCGATACCTGCAAGGTGATTTTTGGCGAGAGGGTCTGCGGCCTTGAGGAATGCTCCCCCTGGCTTTCGGGCTTCATAGAACCCATCTCCCACAACAAATCCCGCCTCTCCGGGAAGGAAGTCATAAGCGCCCCGACTGATTACTGCAAGACGGACAAGTGGCTCAGCTTTGAGGAAATCGACTTCAACAAGACTTTCGAACCCCTAAACATCAACGAGATTAAAGACATTGATTCGCTACTCGAGGCGCTCGGGGAGAGGATGCACTATTCAGGGAATGTTGTTTTCGGGAAATCCGGAAACATCGTAAACAGCTCCAATCTCAACGACAGCTTCTACATTTATGAGGTCGGGAGGTTCGGGAACTCGAAATACCTCGCCTACTGCACAATCGGGAGATTGAATGACACATGCTTTGGCTCAAACGGCATTGAGGAATCCTCATACTGCATTCGATGCAGCAGGGTTTACCGGAGCAAGAGGTGCTTCGAGCTTTGGATGAGCGAGAACTGCTCGGATTGCCATTACTCCTCTGGCCTTTCCGGCTGCAGCAATTGCATGTTCACTTTTAACGTCAAGAGCAAGAAATACTCGATAGGGAATCTTGAGCTTTCCGTAGCCAGATACAACGAGATAAAGGGCAAGCTTTTGGAGGAGATGGCGGAGCTACTCATAAAAGAAAAAAGACTGCCCTCGCTCATGGAGCTGGTGGAAAAGAGCAAGTTTATGAAACCGAGCGTGTCTTTGGGCGAAGCGGAAGAAAGCGAGCAATTAGACATGGGGAAAATCGAGGATTCTTTCTCGAGCACCACATCAATTTTATTCGGAGCCCCGCTCGAAGGCGGAGTCAAGCAATACGCGAAATGGCTGACTAAGCACACGCGCCTCACAGAGCGAGTCAACTCAGCTGCAAGCGAGAAGGAGCTTTACGTTCCGAATGCCGTGAATTACACCAAACTACCTAAAAATAGATTGCTCAATCAAAAAGAGGCCTACAAACTCGGAGAAAGCACCAGTCTTTCAGAAACAGACCTAGGCGACATTTCCCTAAAGAACGTTCACGAGAAAATCGGCCCCTTCGCTTTTTTTAACGTGGAGCTGAACGAGGGAGAGAACAAAAACAACGTCGAATGCGCAGCGTGCGTCAACTCGGTAAACAACTACCGGAATTCTCTCCAGCTAAATGTAAAAAACTCAGCATACTGCTTCTGGCCAAGGGATAGCTCCAGCATCTTTGGATGCGATTCCCCGTTCGATTCCGCGTTTTCAATAAACTGCTATTCCTGCACGCAACTCTCCCGCTGTTTCGAGATAGACTGCTGCGGCTACTGCTCAGACGTATATTTTGGCCATAACTGCGAAAACGTCCACAACGCCATGTTTTGTTTCAATACGAAAAACAAGAGATACGTAATCGGTAACTCTCCCCTACCCGCCGACTCTTACAAAAAAATAAAGGGGGCCCTCGTTTCCCAGATTCACGATGAGCTCTCTAGGAAAAAGGACCTGAAGTGGGACATCTACAACGTGGTATGCGCGAGGTAAATGGATTTATCCGCCAATCGTGAACCACGGTTTCTTGCTAGTCCTTCTCCTGTTTGGCATCAGGTAAAGGGTCGGAAGCTTTGGCGCAAGAATCTCGTATCTTGGCCCACTGTAGCTTATGAATATCGAGTCCGAAAAAATTTTCTCCAGCATCGGCTTCTCAGAAAGCCTCCTTGCCACATATTTTTTTGCCCCTAGTTTGCTGTCCTCTCCTCCGTAATACTTCTTGGCAGAAGCAAGGAGCCTTGGCCAGATTTCATGCTTCTCGATTTTCACAATCTCCTCATCGTTTATCTCCTTAACTGTCTTAAGTACTTCGCTCAATCTCAGTGTCCTAATCCCTCTTTCCTTTGCGTATCTCTCAAAACTACCAAGGTATGAATTGTACCCGTAGATGCTCCTCATGTCAATCAAATTCAGCTCTGCATGAGTGTCCGTGAGAAGAATGGCTATCTCAGCTCCAGGAGGATGCAGTCCCCTGACCCCCCCGATCATCTTTTCGATAATCTCGACTGCTTCGGCATCTGCTGCGTCAGCTCTCTCTTTTCTCCAGACCCCCCAGAGCATGAAGAACTTCATTGGTTTTTTCTTCCTGACCGCTTCCCGGATTCTCCCGAGCATCAGCTCCTTCTCCCTAGGCTTGAAGATGCACAGCTTTGAGCTAGAAATTTTCTTAAGAATCATCTCCTCACGCTCGCTTATCAGAGTTCCAGATCTGTTTGCCGTTACCCTCTCCTTGTTGAACACGGCCTTGTCGAGCCCGAGATTCCTGAAAGCATCGAAATAGAAAACTTCCTCCT
>JBDRJJ010000150.1:0-3012 GCA_043815135.1 Microcaldota archaeon
ATCCTCCTGCAACCACTCCCTTACGGTCTGTGTTCAGGTTGAGGTCCTCCCTCTTTATGTTGAGCGCGACTTCCAGGTCTTCGATGAGCGGGTTCGATTCCTCCTGCTCGCTGAAGAGCTCCTCCTCCAAATCTTCCCCCAGACTGAACTTCAGCTGGTAGAAGAGACCCCTGATGCTTGTGTGGGAGTTCTCCTTGAGGAATTTCTTGCATTTCGATGCAACTGCAACTGTCTGCATGAACTTCTTGGCCTGGCCCACGTTCACGAACGTCCTTTTCTCCCTCTTGTCCCCGAGCCGGATGAACCCGAGTCCCTCGTCATAGAGCACGTTTCCCTTGCTCCGGACCTTTGTCTCGAATGTAGGGGATTGGTTGGCCTTTACCTCGCCCACCATCTCCACTCCGAGTCCCTCAAGCTTCTTCATTGTCTCTTTTGTAGTAGTCATAAATATCACCCCAAGAGCTACTCTTCCTTTTCATCCTCCCCGCCATCTTCGGGGGGCTTGCCATTCTCTGTCCCGCCATTCTCGGTCCCGCTGGTTTCTTCAGCCTCGGCGGTCTCCTGCATGTATTTTGTTTCTATGAGTTTCACGAGCTTTGCCTCGAGCTCTCCGGGCTTGCCTTCGCCCGCTAGCTCCGGCAGGTCATTGGAAAGCTGCTTCACATACCTCATGATTGCCTTCATCTTGTTTGCGCGCTCATGGGCCCTGAATTTGCCGTGGACGTAGCGCTCGAGGTCGCGGGCAACCTCCATAACTGCGAACCGAATCTCGGCTATTATTTCCTCCTCAAGGGAAATCGCCTGTTTCCCCGCCCCCGTGTATGGAACATAAACGGAAACGAAGTTGATGAACACTGTTAGGGGTTCTGAGTCAAAATCCCTTATGTCGTAACGCTTCCAGTCGATGGTCTTTACTGCTTCAGTTGTCGCGCAGCCCCCTCCATCGAAAAGAAGCGGTGCCCTGTTGGCGAATCTGATGATGTCCCCCCTTACTCCGCCCCCTATCCTCGCCCCTGCTCCGCCACCATACGCGACAGCGGCCTCGACCATGAACGGAACTCCCCCCCTGAAGACTTTCGGCTTTCTCTCGGTGACCGAAACGAATTCGGGGTTCAGTATGTTCTTAAGGGACTTTTCGACCTGCTCCTTGCTGATTGGGGTGATCGAGTCCATCGAGGGGGAAATCCATTTCACGTTCTGGAAGGCCTGGATGAGTCTCTCGGCTTCCGGCCATTTCAGTTCAGATGGCTTCTTCTCGAAATTCACGTGATCCGGATTGTCCGGGCTCTTGCCCTCGTTGACTATCCCCTCTATCTCTTTCACCTTGTCATTGCTTACCCTGGAGAAATCAGAGGTGAGGAACGAGCTCAGCTTCCTCGATATTGAATGATGTGCTTTTTCAATCAGGTCGTTCGTTGTGATGCCGAGCGGGTGCGGAAGGATTTCTTTCGGGCGCTGCGGAACTTGGGTTGTCGAGCGCGGAAACACCGTCTTCTCCCCGCTTGGCTCTACAAGGCTGATCTGCGCGTGCGGGTTTGCGATTGCGGTGAGCTTCAGGTATTCGAACGGGCTGTGGGCGCTCTTCTCGTATTTCACTTCCGCAAACTCCGCTTCGATAAGAAGGCCCTTGTAGTCCCCTTGGAATTCGACATAATTCGAGAGCTTCGGGTGGTTGGTTTTCAGGTCTATGGACATGTCGCACTCGAAAACCTTCCCGTTCCCGGTTCCGGACTTTACGTGGACTGGCTTTCCGGTTGTGATTTGCGAGAACATCGTGCACCCTGAGGCCCCTATTCCCTGCTGCCCCCTCTGCTGCATGTAGCGATGGAACTTGGTGCCCGCTAGCATCATCCCGAGCGCTTTTCCGACATGCTTCTGCGGAATACCGGTGCAGTTATCCTCCGACCTCACCAGGTAGTGTCCGTTCGGGAGCTCTTTAATCTCAACTGTTATGTCCGGCAGGAGCCCTGCTTCTTCAGCTGCATCAAGCGAGTTCGTGATATACTCGTGAATCACCGTAGTAAGCGAGCGCACCTTGCCGGAAAAACCCAGCATCTGCCTGTTCTTCTTGAAGAACTCGGCAACTGAATGCATCTTGAATTCATCGAAAGCGTTTGCCATTGTTTCACCTTAGTTAGTTGAGTCAAGCGGACAATGCCCACCGAAAAAGTCACTCGTCCTTCTTTTTCCAGAGGTCCATCTTCTTTTCCGCGAGTTTTCGCCTCCCTTTTTCAAGCGTCCTGTAGACGCCGGAATGCGGGGTTCCTGAGAGCAGCTTGTCAATCGCAGTCTCTGCAAGCAACAGCTCCTCCAGTTCGCCAATGAGCGCAACAGTGTGGCCATAGACGCACATGTCAACTTCTGATGTCTCTTCGATGATCTTGCGCGTCCTGCCGTTCTCCCCTATGAGCCGGCCCTTCTGCCTGGCAACATGCTTTTCGGAACCAAGCACGTCCTTGAGGTCAATTACTTTCAGATAGTAATCCGGGGACAGGAGCTTCAGCGCCTTGGTTGGATTGAAGCCGCGCCCGATTGCGGTCACGACCTCCTTTGCCTTCCATTCCTCGAAGGGAGCGCCCATTATTTCGACTGCCCCGTCGTCATCAATCTCGAGCTTGGTCTTTGTTTTTCGCTCAACAAACCTCTTAGTCGCCCCTTTTGTCCCGAGGAGCACAGCAAGCCTGTCAGCCGGTATTCTCACTAGCTCCATTTGAACCGTTCATATATTGCGGATAAAATTTATAAACCCTTCTTTCGAACGCGCACGCGCGCGCGTAGGAAAAACGCTATTTGAAACAGGAAAAAATATATTAAATTTTAGAAATTGCTGGAGGCTACTGGTACTTCAAGATACGAAAGAGTGAGAAATGAGAAGAAGGCCCGCCAAAGAACAAAAAACGAATGTTTAAATACTGATTCTTCGCAATATACCTAGAGGCAAGTTATGCGGAATGTTCATTTACACTATAATGCTCCAGCTAATGACATGCTTAGCGGAGGGAGAGCTGCCTA
>JBDRJJ010000151.1:0-3944 GCA_043815135.1 Microcaldota archaeon
GACAAAGACCATCTTTTTGTGAGTCTTAGGAAAAAGTAGGCCTTAACAAGGTTAGCGCATTCTTTTTATTCTTTTAAATCAAAATCATCTGCATGTCAAAGAGGAATGGAGAGGCGGAGCCCAACGGCCAGGACCACGGGATAAAGACGCGGATAAGGGGCTTCGTCGCCCAGGCAGTTTCAATCGGGCTCAATATCTCTCCGAGCGACCTTGCAAGCAAGATATGTAAGGAGACGGGCATAAAGGACGAGCGATGGGCCAGGTATGCTTCTGTTGAAATCATCAACAAGGTCAACAGCGAGCTCTACCACCGCACGAAGAAGGGCGAGCGAATAATGTTCATCCCGCACTGCCTGAGGAACATCAAGACGTGCAAGGCGACTATCGGGGAGGAGGGCTACAGGTGCGCCAAGTGCGGTGGCTGCGTTATCCAGTCGATAGTCGAGGAGTGCGAGAAAAACAACATAAAATACTTCATGGTTGCAGGTGGCTCAATCGTAATTAAGCTAATCGACAAATACCAGCCAAAGGCGGTAATAGGGATTGGCTGCTACAACGAGCTGAAGATGGCGCTTGAGAAGACAGGGGAACGCAAGCTCCCGGCCCAGGTCGTGCTCCTTTCTAAAGACGGTTGCGTTAACACCGAGGTCGACCTGACCGACGTGTTGGAAAAACTAAAAGATTGAGTGGCTCAGCATCCTTCTGTTTCTGGAAATTCATAGCAGATGGCATATCGCACGAGATCCGGGTTCGATGTCCTGAACCTGCAGTCGATGACAAATGTGGGAAGCTGGGCGTAAGTGCCAAGATAAGTCTGTCCGAGCTTCATGTCAACGTCAAGGAGCCTGTCTGCATCGGCAACGCAGCTTTTCATTTCAGTCGTGTTCAGCCCCTCGTCAATGGTGCAGCTGTCCAGCCAGTTCCCCTGCAGGGGTTCTCCCACCTGTTTTTCATATCTCGCCATAACGCATTTCCTGAGTTTCCCTAAGAACTCTTGGCCCTGCTTCTGCGCGCAAGCGTAATATTTCGAGGTAAGAGACACGTTCGTATACCCGTATTCCTCAATCATCGAATTCGTTATCGGCAGCATCACCCGGTATTCATAATCTATGCTGTCATTAAACCTCGCTTTCATAACCTCAATACTTCTTTCGGAAGCGACGCAATAAGAGCAGTAGGGATTCGCAAACTCAATGACCTTGATTTTCCCGCCTTCCGAGCAGCTCGTCTTTCCGGTTATGGGCGTAATCCCAACAGGTTCTTTGTTCTGAATGACTCCGAGCCAAAGCTCTTTAACAGATAAGTCAGTGTCAGATACCGAGACCCTTAACCGCTGCAATCCGCCATTCTGCGCAAACCTTACGTCGCTTTGCCATTCGCCCCCAGCATACGTTGGCTCAGAGATGTCCGCGTCAGCAATACCGTAATAAATCACCAAGTGCTTTTCCAGAAACGCACGTATTTCAGTTGGCGTGTGGATGGGTTGAGTAGACTCATTGGCAACCGCCCCCCCCGTCTGGTTTTGGCAGGGTTCGCATCCACTGTTTCCAGTGCACCCAAGGAGCAGGAAAAGAGAAAAGCCGGCTGCCAACAACCAAAGTCCATTTGTTCCCATTCGAACCACCGTTCCTTACTGCGCTGCGGAAACGCAGGCTTTTACGAAGTTTTCCAACTCCTCCTTGCTCATCTCGCCAGGGACGGCCTTTTTCAGTGAAGGGCATCCAAACTGCGGGTAGCCCCCTCTCGGGTCTATAACCGTAGTGAGACAATCATTGAGAACCGTTATAGCGGTTTCGTTCTTCTCCTCAATCCAGTAAAATTTGTAACCATTGTTCTCAAGCTCCTCAACAATTGGTTTCATCTTCGCGCAGTGCGGGCACCAATCCGCATGGTAAAACATCATCGTTCCCATCGTTAAGCCATTCTTCTCAAGGCACGATTTCATGGCAATGCTTGAATTGGCGCGCTCTTCCTTTGCGGTATCGCATGCTTTGTTGTCCCCTAAGAAATCACAGATTCCCTGCATGAAGTCCCCCCGGGTGCCAGCTTTCTGGAAAACGAACGCATCCTTATCAGTATACAGCAAGATTATCGGACCTTGTGCCCAGCTCGCGTTGTAAACATTCAGTTCAAGGCCAACCTCGCTCGCCCACCCCCTGGTTTTTTCCATGCTGCAGAGGCTCTCAGTGCAGGAAGGGGGGACAATCATAGTAAGAATATTCCCTGCCACGGGCGGAGGCTCGGTCATATTGCATTTGCTGCAGTCATACACTATCCGCTCCTTGGGCTCTCCTCCAGTGCAGCCGAAAAGAGCAACGAGCGCTATGGCAAGCATTGCAGTCAAAATCCGTTTATCCATCGAAAGACCTCCTTACGCATTTCTGCAAGTTTCTATGAACCTCAATGCCTCGCTCTCTAAAAGTTCCCCGGTTTTCTGTGAGAGCGTCTTTGGGCATATGAGCTGGGGCACGACGCCCTGGACTGCCCCCTTGAGGCATTTAGTAACCATAACGTTCTCGGATACCTGGCTCCTGTCCACCCAGCTTACAGGGTACCCACTTTTATCTAGCTCCTGCATTATCGGTTTCATATTCGCGCAGTGCGGACAAGTTGGAAGATACGTGAATACTGGGAGAGCCGGGTCAAGGCCATAACTGGCCAGACACTCGGTCGGACTTAACTGGTTTACTGTTTCGTTTGGGAGGTCAGGAAGCATGTCGACGCCATTTCCGCTTTCGAAAGGGGTCGCTTCCTTCCCAGGGAGCGCCTTCTTCAACCCATCAATAAACAAATAGCCCAAGAAAAGAATGCACACGAGCAGCACAACAGCCGCTATGAGGGCAACTGGCTTGGGCAGCGTGCTTCTTTCCTGTTCGCTACGCCCAACTGCCTGCACAGGGGTTTCAATATCCTCCGGAGGATCATAAGAAAAAACAGCTGAAATCTCATCATCCTGCCTGTTCCCCTCAGCTGGCACCCCTTCAGCAATCTCGGCACGGGCCTTGGACAATGCCTTTTTCTTTTTTGCCATTCCCTATCCATTCTACTATCGGCTCGGAAATTATTAAAGCGTATCTATTTTGTTAGGCAATCAATCAAGGCCGCACAAGTTTCGAGTACTTGATTTTTTTGTTTGATGCAAATGTTCCCGCAAGCTTGCTGATTCTCTTTCCCTCCCCTTTCAAAACAAAAATCTCAAGGCAATGCTCGTCATCGAGCTTGCTGTGCGTCTGCATCGTGACTATCTCCTCGAACGTGTGCTTTAGGCGGGTTACTTCATCCTCATGCGCTTCTCGGTGTATCACGATGAGGACTGCGTTTGCGTTTGCAGGGAGATTTTCATCTGCTTTCATCTCAGCCAAGAGCGTCTTGACCCCTTTCCTAAAAACATCGGACCTGCTCCCGAACCCGAGCTTTCCTACAGCACTATCCGCCTCCTCAAGCGTCTCCTCGTCTATCGACACACTGATTATGGCCATCTTAATAACCTCCTTTTTAAACGACTTTCAATTATTATTAACATTCATAGTAATTATTAATAATACTGGCGGAGAAATGATTGCGGTGGTATGACGGAACTAAAATCGCTAACTTTGATGCTCGCCATCCTTCTCATATCCGGCTGCGCCGGGGAAGGTGGGAGTTCCACTCAAAGCGAGGGCAAACTGAAAGTAATCGTTACAACCTATTTTCTCGAGGACTTCACCAAATTTGTTGGGGGGGACAAGGTAGCAGTCGAGAGTCTTCTTCCAGATGGCGCGAACCCGCACGTCTTCGAGCCGAGCCCTAGCGACGGAAGGAAAGCGCATGGGGCCAGTGTGTTCATATACAATGGACTTGGGCTCGAGCCATACGCCGAGCAGCTTGCGAGAAGCCTGCCGGAGAATGTGGTTGTAATCGAGGCGTCGAAGGGCACAACATTAATCGAATCAGACGACAAAGAC
>JBDRJJ010000152.1:0-11172 GCA_043815135.1 Microcaldota archaeon
TCATCTTCGCCGCCATCTCGAGGGGCTTGTCGTTCTGCCAGATGTTCCTTCCCACAGCGAAGCCGATTGCCCCAGCGCTCATGACTTCCTTAATCTTCTTAAGGAAATCTTCGTCCGAGAGCTTGCTCCCGCCTGCTGAAAGCACGGGCATCTTCCCAGCGGATTTTACGACCCACTTGAAGGACTCCGGGTCCCCAGTGTAGTTCACTTTCACTGCATCAGCACCGAGTTCGAGGGCAGTCCTCGCGGCATAAGCGACCATCTCGCGCGATTTCTCCTCTTTCACGTACTTGCCCCTCGGGTAGGCCCACATTATCACGGGAATCCCGTATTCGCGGGCCTCCTGCTCGATTGCCGCGAAATCGTTGAACATTTTCGCCTCGGACGGGGAGCCCACGTAAATCGTGTAGCCGACTGCATCTGCGCCAAGCGAGACTGCATCCTTCACTGAAGCGACCGGGGATGAGTAAACGTCATCCTTTGGGTTTATCTCCGTCCTCCCGTTCACCTTCACTATGAGCGGAATCGACCCGGCGTAGTTCTCCCAGTATTTCAGTGCAACACCCTTCTGTAGGATGAAACCGGTGAAGCCGCACTTGGAGGCGATTTCGCAGACATAATCCGGGTTGATGTTCTGCTCGTTGAAATCACGCGGGCCGTGCTCGATTCCCTGGTCCATCGCAAGGAAGAGCATGTGGCCGTTCTTCATAAGCCTTGACATGCGAGTTTTCTTACCAAACATTTTATCACCTCTAAATTAGATTTTGAAACGCTTCTTTATCTCATCTCTTGAAGGGACGTTGTGCGCGCCCTTTCTCTCGACCTTTGCAGCAGCGACCGCGTTCGCGAGCTTCACTGAGTGCTGGAGGCTCTTGTGCTCCACGAGCCCCACTATGAAGCCTGCGCAGAACGCGTCGCCCGCCCCGATTGTGTCAACCGGCTTGACCTTGAACGGTTCGGACTCAAAGTTCTCGCTTCCCCTTACGAACACCGGGCTTCCGCCGCCTTTTATGACGCATGTTATGTCGTCATTAACCTTCTGGACTTTTTCTATTCCGGTCTCGACGGTTTTTTCCCCGGTTAGCATCGAAAGCTCGGCCCTGTTTATAATTATGTAGTCGGAATTCCGGAGTATGGAGGAAAGCGCCTTGAGCCCGTCCCTTGACCTCGCCCTTCCTGGGTCGAAGATGGTCTTGACGTTGTTCTCCTTAGCGTATCTTGCTGCTAGTTCCAGCGCATCGAGGCTGGTCCCCGTCATGAGCATGTATTTCGCGTCTGCGATGTAGGTCGGGTCGACTTTTCCGAACGGCTCGTTCACCCCGCGCATTTCCACAACTTCAACGTTCGACTCCTCGTTCACAATCACGATTGCCTTCCCGGTCTTCCCGTCGATGAGCCTGAGGCGCGCGATGTCGACGCCCGTTTTGAGGAGGTGCTGGATGAGCTGCCCGCCCTCGGCGTCGCCCCCGATGTTCCCCATGAATCCCGCCTTTATCCCAAGAATCGCTGCAGCGCACGCGGCGTTCGCAGCTGACCCCCCGAGTGATGTCTCAATCTCGGAGTATGTGAATGCTGTCTTGTCTGGAACGGGAAAATCCTTGACGTAGCAGCGGATATCAAAAAGAACGTGGCCCATCGTCACTAAGTCCATAACAGGAATTCGCGAAAGGGGTTAATAAAGTTTTATTCGGGTCTTGGTGAGATGTGTTCAGGGGATAAAATGTTCTCCATGCTCTTGAGCAGAAGTTGCATGTTCGCATAAACGCGCTTGTCGAAAGCTCCTGCGGAATAAACGGGAAATTCTGCAATCTCGCCATTGATTACCCGGCTCGATTTTTGGAGGCCGTAAAGAAAGTGCTTTGAGTCGGTCGTGAAGAGTTTTGCGACTATTATTGGGTCGATTTTGCCCTCTTTCACCAGGGCATTAAACCGGGGGTTTCTGAAACTGATTTCTCCGGACCTGACCAAAGCTGCGGTGGTCTCGTTTGTAAAGAAGTATTTGCCCGAATTGAAGTCTGAAAGAAGTCGTAGGGAGCCCGGCGTCATTCTTCCTGATTTTATGAGGTGGATGATTTTGCTGTTCCCGAAAACAATTTCGCCCCTTTGGGAAAGTTCGAGGACTTGCTCTGCCCTTGCTTCTTTCGGGGAGGAGAAGGCTATGTGCGTCTGATCGCAGATTCCCACCACAGTTAGCTCAAAACTCTTTCCGTAAGTCTGGTTCAGGAAGGCCCTTGCCAGCTCGTAGGTCCCTGTAAGCGAACTCCCGCTCAAGACCTCGTCTATTACCATGAGCTTTCTGTTGCCGGCTCTCTCGAGAAGGGCCCCGACGTCCTGCATGTATGAAAAAACAATCTGCCGCTTGTTCGAGAATATGTCGCCCATCGCGGACGTCCTCTTGCTGAAATAATGGCTTGAAAAAGGAGGATACTTGAAAGTCGGCAATTGGGACGACTGCCGGTCTATTGAAGCCGCAAGCTGGATTGTCTTCGCAAGGGGCCAAGCGCCCCTCAACGGGAAGAGCACTGCACCGGGCTTTTCCTCAATTATTCTGTCTTTTGCCCTTATGAGCCCGGACAGGTAGCTTCCAACCACCATTAGGCGATGTTGCGACAGGATATCGCTGGACTCCGGCTCTTTTCTGAGAATGGCCCTTGGAGCGACATCTGGACTCTGGTTAAAAGCCCTAACTAGCTTTGTGCCTTGCATCATAACCCCTCTAATGAGTGGTTTAATATGGTTTTTACAGTATTTAAAAGTTCGCTTTTTGCTTAATGGATTGCCCCGGCTGGCTCAGGCTCTTTTTCTGCCTTAATTTCGGCTTTCGGCTTCTCCCTTTTGCTCGCCTGAAGTTCGATAAGCTCGTTTGCCGACCTCCCCCACCCTTCAAGGTCGCCTTCGTAGAGCCTCTCCATTCTCTGGTAAAGATTCTGCTGGGACCAAGACAATTCTGGGTCGTAGGAATCCCCTGAATAAGCGGGCCTCACTGACCCATCTGGGTTTTGGACCCTTGATAGCGAGTAGGCGTAGTCAGCATCTACTGTGAAGAGGTTGTCGACCATTATGGTTTTTATCTCCCCCTCGGCGACCAGCCTGGAGAACTCCTCATTCCCAAAGAATACGTCGCCGCCCCGGATTAGCGCTTGGAACGACTCCTCCTTGAACTCATAACGGAGGTATTTGAAATCTGGGAGCTCGGAAAGCTCTGTTCCCGAAATTTCCCCCGCCCGTATCTTGGAATTGAGGCTTTGGTCGGTGAACTCCATCTTTCCTTCCTTAACGAGGCGGATGACAAGATCAGACTTTGTTTCGCCAGCCCTTGGTTTTAACTTAATCGAGTTCTTATCACATATGCCTATGAATTCGATTTCATAATTTCCTTTGCCGTATGTTTTTTTCATGTATGCATTCACGTTTTGGTAGTGGCCCCGAAGCGAGCTGCCGCTTTTCACCTCGTCTATTATCACGATTTTGGGTTTTTCCACCCCTTTCTCGGCAAGAGGCTTTCTGACAAAGTCCTCCATGTAGTCTCCCAGGATTTCCCTCTTTCCCTCGAAAACGGCCGCGCCTTTTTTGAGGGTCCTGCTGCTATAGATGTGGCTTGAGAAAGGGGGGTATGAAAACTGAGGCAGTTGCGAGGACTGCCGTTCGACTGAGGCCATAAGCCGTATTGACCTCGCGATGGGCCAGGCGCCAGTAAGGGGAAAGAGAACCAGGTCTGGTTGTGCGTCTATCAGCAAGTCCTTGGTCTTTGCAAAACCGGACATAAGGCTCATGTCGCTCGTAAGCATGTTCTTCTCAGTCCTGCCGAGGTTCTGGCTGAATTTCGAAATTTCCGCTTCTTGCAAGACGACCCGCGTGGTTTTTTTCGGCACAGTCGAAAAATCAGCTGCCTTTGCCGTTGGCTCTTCGATTCGCGGAGTGCTTTTCGTCTTCATGCTTCCGAACTCCTTTTTCCCGAAGTATATGTTCAGGGCAAGCGAAGCCGCAAGCTCCCCGCTTCTCTTGAGGAGGAAGCCCGACATCTTTTGTTCGTCGCTCTTGAATTTTGAGATGTCCTCGCAGAACTGCCATATGTCTGCTGTTGCCATCATGCCGATTCCTGCGAACCTGGCCACTGCCGCGCCTTTTCCCCTAGTGAAAACGCTTGCAAGCAGAATCCCCGCCTCCCTCCAGTCCTCTGGGCTCGTGGGGTCGAATGCCTTGTCCTCGTATTTGTACTGTTTTATGAAATGCTGGACCGCCCTGAAAGAGAACCAGCCCATTGCAGGTATCCCGGTGGCTGCGCCCACAACTGCGGTCGTTCCCCCTGACTCCGGGGCAGCGGCCATGCACCCGAGAGAAAACCAGCCTAAGGCTCCGGCGACTGAATCGCCTGTGCTCTCCCAACTTTTCACGACTGTGCTTGAGGTTATCACGCCGGCCTTTTCGAAAGAACTGGTAAAACCGTTTGTAGCTGACTGGCAGAAAATTGCGCCTGGGGGGTAGTAGCCACTCTGACAGAGTTTGTTTAGGGCTTCCGAGAGGGTCTTACCGCTTGTGTGAATTCCAGTTATCGGGTCAACGATGCGGAATTCTTGCTCGTCAGACTTGGAGACGTACAGCTCCATCGGAAGCGATTCCCCGTTCGCGTAGTTCACGAAAATCGCCGGGAGGGAGCCGAGAATCTTGCCCTCGCTGAGGCTTTTTATCCTGTCCTGCAAGTCCTTAGTTTCCTGGTCGGATCCTTCGAAATAAAATCCCTTTTTCGGGCTTGATTCTGAGAGTATTGCCGAAGCATTCACGGCCGCAGCTTCTGAGAGCGAGCAAATCTTGTCCATCTGCGCAAGAGACTGGAAAAACTGAGTGGAGAGATTCGGGTCCTGCAGGGCCTCAATTCTCCAATCATTCGACTTCCTTGAAACGAAAAGCACTGTCGCGTCCTTTGGAATTGTTGACCTGCTCGTCCAAGTGGCTACCTTCCCCTGTGGATCTATCCCGGAATATACGTCTGTGAGCATGTTCTTGTAAGTTCCTATGGGGGTCCCTTTTTTTGGCTCGCCCAGAACTGGCGGGTGGTCTGGGTTTGGTTCGTAGAATATCGTCTTGCCGTCGATTTGCAAGGCGTCGTTTACCCTAGACTGCAGTGAACCGCAGGCTTTCTTGGTAAGGTCATTTATCTGCTCTTTGATGCCGGCCCTGAAGGAATCAGTGTAAGAGTGAACAATCTGCGGAGCTTCTGGAACGCGGTTCTTGCCTATTTCCATCCGTTCGATTAGGGAGTTGAAAGCGGTGGAGATAGCTGAATTGTCCGCTCTTGCGAATGTCGGCATGAGTTAATTCCTCATTCCAGGTATAAAATCCCTATGCCTTCTCGCTCTTTTCGCACATCTCCTCGATTTCGGCAATTTTCCTGAAATAGGCGGTGTCGAGGTTCGGGGCGACTACTGGCTCGACTTCCCAGCCGTCGTGTTTTGATGCCATGAAAAGTAGCGTCACCTTCTCTGGGAGGTCGTGGTCGCTCGATGAAACGAAAACCGCCCCATCTTCGGAGATTCCGGAGTAAACGGTGTCGAACTCGAGGTGCATCATTCTGTGGGCCCCTCCGCCGCTTATTAGAACCGGCCTTCCCTCGAGATTCGGAACGTCGACAAGGCGTTTTTCGAGGAGCGCCTTGGCCCTTGCAATCTGCCCCCTAATCTCCTGCCTCACCTGCTCGCGGAGAAAATCGTTGGAGAGCAGGATGTCTGCTGAAGCAGATGGGTTTCTCTTGGAGCCGATTCCCAATTTTGTTATTATTCTCTCAGCTAACTGAAAAACGACCGAACATCCACAAGGCATGGGAGTATTTGAAATGAACGTATTTTAAAACCTCACGTTTCGAAATTCCGGACCATCGTGTAGACTATCCGCCCATCCCGCCTTGCTTTTCTCTTCACTACGCTGAAACCGAGCTTTTCGTAGATGTTGAGGGCCCGCAGGTTCCTTGCAGCAACCCGAAGGGAGACTGAAAGCTTCCCGGTTTTCTTTGCCAATGAGATTGAGTGCTCGAGGAGCGATGTCGCAATTCCCAGCCCCCTGAATTCTTTTCTTGTGGCAATGCCGGACACGCTTGCTCTCGTAAGGCCAAGGAGTATGTCTGAGAACCCCGCCATCTTCCCTTCAATCTCGCAGATGAATATCACGTGGCCCCTGGAAATCCTTGACAGTGTCTTCTCCTCTGAGATGTCGGATGCGGGGAAGCATTCCTTCCCAATCTCGGTTATCGCAGCTACGTCGGCGATTGAAGCCTTCCGTATCCTCCTTCTCCCCCCAGGGGTTACCTTTTTCATCGAAAATATTCGCGCAAGAAAGCCTTTTATAGTAGGCAGGAGCGAAAGAGTACTGGTGGTAGGATGGCCTTCGAAAAAACCGCCCAGCTCCCTGTTGAACAAGACTCCGAAGTCACGCTCAATGACTTGCAGGAGACTATCGAGTATCTCAGGAACGCCTGCGGGGGCGAAAAAGGGGCGGACGACATGCTCGCAAAAATAGCAAACTGCATGAAGACCGCTCACGAGCAGATGGCAAACGCCCATTCGCCAGGGACGAGGGACAAGGCCATGCACCAGTACAACAGGTGCATCGAAAAAGCGATTGACGACCACATCCCGAACACCGCGCTTCGGGACAGGGTCACGATAATAGGCGGAGTGACGACTACTTTTGCGCTTCTTGGCTCTGCGCTTCCAGGACCAGGGACTGCGGCAGGCGCCCTGGTTGGCGCGATTGTTGGGGCAATTGCAGGAGCAGTTGTGGGAACAACCATAAGCCACAAGATTCCTGTTGAAAAGGGACACGGAGTCCGGGTCAGGGAGATGCTCCACGAGGGAAAGCTCGATGCGATAATCGGGAGCAAAAAGACTGGGGGCGGCATAGGGAGAATTGAAAGGGCCATAAAAGGGAAGAAGGAGTGAGAGCTTGAGAATTATCGGGACTAAAAGCAACCGCATAGTTGTTATTAGGCTCGAGAAGGGCGATGAGGTTAAAAGCTCTTTAGAGAAGGCCTGCTCTGATTTCGGGATAAAGACTGGGATCGTAACGGGTATAGGTGCATTGAGTGGATGCACAATCTATTCAGCCCAAAGCTCTGAGGTACTTGAGACCAAGGACATTGAACTGGAGGAGCCGCTTGAAATAGCCTCTGCCTCGGGAAACATCACTCTCAAGGACGGGAAGCCTTTCCTGCATCTTCATATAACCCTTGGGCGGGCAGACCATACTGCTTTGGCAGGCCATCTGAAGAGGGGAATCGTCTCATTCACAGGGGAATTCTTCATCCTGGAGCTTCCGCCTCCGCTCTCAAGAAAAAGGGACGAGAATCTGAAGATGGACTTAATCGATATTTAACGCCCGAAAATGGACTGGGGGCTTTAAAAAGGAAAAAAGCCATATAATAATACTAATTGTGGCGGAAGTCCAGCAGAAATTAGTGATGGTAATTAGCATGAAACATAGAGTCCATAACAATCCAAAGCATGATGGGAAACCCAAGGGGCCTGAAAGGTACTATGCTGTTTTCTACAAGCTTCAGGGTAAGTCTAGCGCTGCTGCCAATGGCAGGGATATTCGGGTTAAGGAGATACTTGAGCAGGTGGCGGAAGGCGACCTACGGGTTGTGCCGTGGTACAAGAAAGGCAGGAATATCAAGGAAGCAGAGAACAGCGCATATTACACCAGCCGGGACGGCGGGCCGCAAATGGAAACAACACCTCGCGCAGTGGTTTGCACGCTCCAAGGCAATAAATTGATACCGACTTCGTTAGTGACAGCTGGAATAAAGCTTGGGGAGAAAGCCCCAAACCTTTGGGCAGTGGAAATCTGGGACAATAGGTGGACTGCGAGCCTGGTAGCCCCAAAGAGAAAGTAGGAAAAGTAAGGTTAAGTCCCTAGCTCTTCTTCTGCGTCTTCTAGCTCCTCGTCTATTGTTTCTAAGTAGACCCTGTTCACATTGACTGAGATGACTTTCATCTTTGTCTCGCAGTATGGACACTCGAGGATATCGCCAGGCTGCGGGTCCTGCGCATCGAAGTCCTTCCTGCACTCAGTGCACTTTGCAATCAAGCGAAAGCACCAAACAAATTTCAGAACAGACTTTTATAAACCTTCTCGAATTTTTCTGCTGCCACGTCCCAGGTGAGGGAGGATGCTGCCCTTGCCCTTGCCCCTTTCGAGAGAGAAGACGCAAGCTTCTTGTTTTCGAGAACTTGCTTTGTTTTTTCGCACATCGCATCGGAATCGCGCGATGGGACGGTTAAGCCCGACTTTCCGTCCTCTATCACTTCGGGGGTTCCGCCTGCATCAGAGGCAATGATCGGGCACCCCGTAGCAACTGCCTCGAAAAGGACTACTGCACAGGGCTCCCAAACTGAGGAAAGGAGGAATGCGTCTGCGGTGTTGTAGTAGTGGGGGAGTTCTGCTTCGGGTATTCCGGTTGTTGGGAAGAAGGAATCGGAAATTCCGAGAGATTTGGCGTGGGCCAGTATCTTCTCCTTGAGGGGCCCTCTTCCAATTGCGATGAGCTTTGCGTCCTTGTGCTTTGGGTCGCGCTTCAGCTTCGCGAATGATTCAAGGAGGTATTCGTAGCCCTTCTGCTTCACCATCCTCGCATTTGTGACTAGGAGTTCTTGATTCCCGATTCCAAACTTATCGCGGACGAACTGGGACTTTTTTTTCGGCATCGGCTTGAACCTGTCAGTGTCTACTCCATTCAGGATTACTTCAGTCTTCCCCCACAGCCGCTCGGGAACAGTAATTCTCTTGGTCCAGTCGCTCACTGCAGTCATCGCATCGCAGTTCTCCATTATTCGCGTAGCCCAGATGACGTCGTAAAGAGTCCCGCCGGTGTCCGTCGCCCAGTCGATTCCGGATGCCCTTGCGTTGTGGAGAGTCAGCATGAGCTTCTTCCTCTTTAGGAGTTTTATTGTTGCCAGAGTGCCCAGGTAATACCAGAAGCGGTTGTGCATATGGAATATGTCTGCGTCTTGGGAGAGGATGTCCAAGTTCAGTTTGGGCATGAAACTGAAAGGGGGCGGAAGAAACGAAAACGGGAGCTTCTCGAAATACAGTGTCGGGGTGCGAATCACTTCGATTCCATCGATGTTCTCCCTGGGCGAGGTTTTCGGGAGCCGGGATGTGAGCACCTTTATCTCGTGGCCCTTCTTTGCAAGGCGCTTCCCGAATTCATAGACGACTTTCTCAGCCCCCCCAGGGTATGGGAGGAAAAGCGGGTCCAGCATGCAAATTTTGAGTGATTCCATCCAAACCCCTTATGTGATGAACTTTTCCCCGATTTTCGGGGCGTGCGCGTCGTAGCCCATTCCCCGCAGCTCTTCTGCAAACGCTTCTGTGTGGTCCCCGTGAACGCAGAGGATTTTCCCAGGAGACGCGCGCTTGATGAGCTCAAGGAGGTCGGACTTCCCGGCGTGGGCGGAGAAATCCATGTACTGTACGGGAGTTTCTATCATCTTCGGCCTGCCCTTTACGTAAACGAGGCCCTTGTTCATGAGGTGCCAGCCGTTCGTGTTCTCGACGCAGTATCCTGTGAGGATGATTTTTGAGCGGGAGTTAAGATTCAGGAGATAATTGAACACCGGCCCTCCTTCAAGCATTCCTGCTGTCGTGACTATGACGCTTGGCTTCTTCAGGGCGTCCGACCTCTGCTCGCGCGAATCGACCCACTCCACCCACTCGAGCGATGACTCGTAGCTCTTGAAATCCTTCACGAAGCGGGGGCATTGGCGGACGAGTTCGGATGCAGTCTTCGCCATCCCATCAAGGTAGACCGTTGCCTCCTTGTTCATTGAGTAGAGAACCTGGAGAAGCTCCTGCGCCCTCCCCACTGCGAATGACGGGAGGAGGACATTCCCGCCGTTTTCAAGCGTCTTTTTTATCTCGAGCGATAGCTCTTTCTCGAGCCCCTTCCTGTCCGGATGCTCCCTCTCGGAATACGTGGATTCTGTTATGAGCACGTCGCATTTTGGGACGTCGGCCCCTTTTTCGAGCCGGGTTTCCTCAATCTTGAAATCGCCAGTGTATAAGAGGGTCTTATTGCCCATCTCTAGCTCCACGAGCGAACTGCCAGTGATGTGCCCAGCATCCCTAAGGGTAAGCTTCGCGCCCTCGACATCGAACCCTGTCCCATACTCGAGCGGGGAGTAGTGCTTGAAAGCCCGCTTGTAGCTTGATGCGCGGAATGGGATGTCTTTCTGGATTTTCATGGAGTCCTTTATGAGGAGCTCTGCAAGCAGGGCTGTTGGGTACGTTGCAAAGAACGGGCAGGCAAAATGGTCGTAGATTGCTGGAAGGAAGCCGGAGTGGTCCAGGTGGGCGTGCGAGATTACAACAGCATCAAGGCCCCCCTTGACTCTCAAAGGGTACTCCGTCTCATTGTGTATCTTGATTCCGTAATCCAGAAGGGCGCGGAAGCCCTGTTCGACCAGAATCCCGCTCCTGCCGACTTCCCCGGCCCCACCAAGAAAAGAGATTTCCATGAAAAAACACTTCGAAAGAAATTGAATCAATAGGTATTTAAACATTGACAAGCAACAATTTTTTGTGGCAAACGGCGGAGAGAAAGAACTGACTTTCATGGACCTTATCGTTTTGCAACGGATAGGCCCGGACACGACTGTCGAGAGATTTGGCTCGAAAATAAACTCCTCCTTTTTCGAGGCGGCAAACATCCTCGGGACTCTCAACCTGAAAGGATACGTGACGATAGAGGCAGCGATGGGGGCAAGCAAAGTGGCTGTTTCTGATGCAGGAAAAACGGTTCTCGCCATGGCCGAGGAGAAGAGCGCGGGCGAGATTGACGCTCTGGACCGCGGAATTCTCGGAACTGTTTCCAAGGGATTCAAGGACCCTGACAAGGTTTCTGAGAAACTCAATGTCAGGAGCGGGGATTTGGCGTATCATCTTTACAAGCTAGTCAAGACAAACCACATAGACTATGACTTGAGGGCCGGGAAGGTAACCGTGATGCTCACTGAGAGCGGATTCAAGAACGCTGAAGCAGTGGAGGGAAGCGAAGAGAACGGAAATGTTGCGGAGGAGCTCGTGAAGGAAGAGGGGAAGGAGCCGGGCTTCAGGAAAGCTCCCGACATAGGGGCAGAAAGGGTGAGGACGAAGGGCGAGTATTACCTGAAAAGGTGGGGG
>JBDRJJ010000153.1:0-2546 GCA_043815135.1 Microcaldota archaeon
AAGAAAAAAGTTGTAAAGAGCATCGATTACCCAGTTGCCACTGGGAAGGAAGCAGACGTTTTCAGGGCGAGCACTGAGACTGGGTACCTGGCAGTGAAGATATACCGCATTGAGACGAGCAACTTCCTCAAGATGCAGGACTATATGATTGGCGACCCGAGGTTCTCGAACATGAAGAAGAACAAGCGGGACATCGTGTTTGCCTGGACTAAGAAGGAGTTCAGGAACTTGTGCCTGTTCGAGGGGCTGGGCGTGAGGGTGCCAAAGCCCGTCGCGTTCAAGAAGAACGTCCTGGTAATGGAGTTCATTGGTGAAGAGGGGGTCCCTGACTCAACCCTCAAACAGATGGGAACCGAGACCCCTGAAAAGACGCTAGAGACTGTTCTCGGGTTCGTGAAAGTATTATACAAACACAACCTTGTCCACGCAGACTTATCGGAATACAACATCCTGATGCATGCGGGCGAGCCGTACATTATTGATGTAGGGCAGGCGGTTCTTTTGAACCACCCGAAAGCCGAAGAGTTCCTGGAAAGGGACATGAGAACGCTTCTTAAGTATTTCGGGAGATACGGCGTAAAAAGAGACGAGGGCGAAGTCCTTAAGTGGGTAAGAAACTAGTTGCCTTTCGAGCCCCGCAGGTTACACGATTCGCACTCCGACTGGAGAACCGTGTGCGTTATCCCGTATTTCCTTTTGAGCATCTCGTTTACTTTCGATACGGTGCTATCCATCGCCTTTGCTGTTTTCGCATCGATGACGATGTGAGAACTCAGCGCATAGACGTCTGAAGAGATGCACCACATGTGGAGGCTGTGAACCTCTTTCACCCGGGGAATGCTTCGGATATCCCGAGAAACCTCTTCTATGCTAATGCAGTCGGGGGTTGCTTCCATGAGTATGTACGCTGCTTCTTTCATGAGCCTGAACGCACTCGACAGGATGAACAGTCCGATAACTGCGCTTATGAGCGGGTCGAGAAGGTAGTTTCCGGTGAGGGTAATCAGGATTCCCGCGATTATCACCCCCACTGATGAGAGCGTGTCGCTCAGCACGTGGAGGTAGGCTGCGCGCACGTTCATCTGGTTGCTGAAGCCGTGCATTCGCACGACAACATAGAGATTGGCAAGGAACCCGACCACCGCTATTGCGAGCATCTCGGGGCCCTTTATCTCGGGCGGTGAAATAAAACGGTTGTATGCCTCGTAGAAGATGAAGAACGTCACGAAAACTAGGATGAGGCCATTTGTGACAGCTGCAAGAATCTCGACCCGGTAATAGCCGAACGTGAACTTCTTGTTAGCGCTTCTTTGCGAGATGGCAAGCGAGAAGTAGGCAATGAGCAACGCGACCAAGTCTATGAGCACGTGTCCGGCATCGCTTAAGAGGGCAAGGCTGTTCGTGTAAAGCCCGCCGGCGACCTCAAGGAGGAGGATGAACGCCGAGAGGAAAACGAATGTCTTGAACCTCTCCTGGATTCCGGCCCGGGAGACCATTATTTCACCTATTTCTCGAGCTTCATTATCGCTTCGGCAATGTCCCCGCCAGACTCTTCGAGCGCCTTCCTTGCGTCCGCCTCGCTTGCTCCAGTCTGCCCTACGACCATCTTCACGTCCTCGTCGCTGATTGCCGCCTCAAACCGCTCCTTCCCGACAATCTGGTAGCTCTTCTGGCCCTGCATCTCGATTAGCGTGACCTGGGGCTCGTCGATTATGATTTTCTCGCCCTCTTTCTCAATCACGACCCTCGCAGCCTTAATCTCCTCGCTCTTTATCCCCATCTGCTGCATCATCCGCTGCATCTGCCGCGGGTTCATCCCACCCATACCTGGAATCATGAAATCACCTGCACACAATATCTTTTAATAGTTCAAACGCGATAATTATTAACTATTTTCTTGTGATTGGATGACTAGTAAATTTGGCAAAAACCGGTTAGACCCTAGATTGGATGCCGGTGCAGAGCTTCGAAACCGCAGGGCGTTCATGAGCAAAGCGGAGCCATTTGGTCCGCGCACCCATGAAAGGATGCCCACTGGATTCAATTCCCCACTTCTCGACTTTGAATACCGCGGATTTGACGGCTCCAGGCAAAAGAGGGGCCCGACTTCTAGGACTGAACCCACAGCCAGGAAAGAAGGCATCGGAGCATTGACCGAATCCCTTAAGACGGCGATTCGCACTCTCGAAGAATCGGTGCCTGGGGGCGGGAAGAAGCCGAATTCGTATGATGAGGCAGTCGTGTTGGATTTCAAAGGGCTTAAAGTGGCGTGGGATGATGGGACGCAGAGGGAGGTCGCAAAAAACCTGAAAAGAGCGGAGCCTGCTGAAACCGAGCTCGTTATTAGGGTGGCCAAGCTCATTTCGGAAGCTGAGAAGGAGCTTGACACGGGGGTCTCCAGTTCGATTGAAAGGTTGCACGAAGCGTCTGGATTAGCTCCCGGATTGCCGGGCCCAAAACCCCATATCGAATCAGCACTCAAGGCACTTGGCAAAAGAATCCCTGACCCCCTGGGAGCGTATAAAGAGATGGAACACGCGAGAAAT
>JBDRJJ010000154.1:0-2421 GCA_043815135.1 Microcaldota archaeon
TTTAGACCATTAATCACCTCTTTCATATCCGTCTCTAGTTGCCCTACTCCTTGGCCGATAGGGAGACTTTCACATGTCGCACAGTATTCGGGGTGCTCACTCACCTCAAGGAACCACTCGCCCCTATATTCCACCATGTCGTTGTGAATCCAAGGATCGTCTGGTCTGCTCTCCCAACGCCAATGTCTGCATGTCCCGTCGTCCTTGTTGTAATAGGTGCAGTCTTTCATTTTATTCCTCCCGTGCCTGATCGCCAGCCCAAACTTTTGCTTCAAAATCTTTAGCTCATCCTCCATATCTACGAAATTCTCTTCAAGGCTTGCGAGATCCAATTCCTTTAAATCGAGATATTTTCTGACTATCTCCTCAGCCTTATCGGGCACAAGTTTAAAATTTCTGGAAAGGGCGATCGCGATGTCCCCAGCTTTGGAACCTTCTTTCCACAGCCCTTCGATAAATGAAAAAGCCTCGGCGTAGAGTTCCCCCTCGTCTCTCGGCTTTTCAGGCACCTTAGAAGCCTCTGCTTTGGCAAACTTTTCGGACGCTTTAGAAGCTTCAGCTTGGGCAAGCATGGGCTCGGCCATCTTCCAGACTTCCCTCACTTTGTCCTTCTTGAGGCCTACGGGTTTACCCAACTCACGATAACCGAGCGTAGGGTTCTCCAGTTTATTCTCTATTAGCCTTTTCACCTGCTCTTGGGTTACCCCCCTTACCAATGCCGCCACCTTTTGAACAATCTCCTCAATCGTTTTTTGGCTCACCCTTTCCATCAGCTCACCTCAAAAATGCTAGAATCCAATTCTGCCCCCAAACCTCCTCCTGATCTCCTCAAGCGACAACCCTCGTTCCAACAGCTCTCGGACCATCTTCTCGACGCGCTCGCGCAGGGGCCTCAAGAGTTCAACGGTGACCTTTGCCGCCCTTTCCCTCATTTCTAGCTCGCGGAGGTGCTCTGGTGGTATGAGCTTTCGCAGCCTTCGCTCTGTTATCCGCCTTAGGATTCGGGGGTCGAGGGCCTCAATTTCATAAGTGTCGGTCGTCCCCCAGCGTTTGATATATCTCGGGGTTCTCCTATCTTTTGGTTTAGCTGGGCGTGGGGGCAATCGGTATCTCCGAACTTGCTCCCAAGTGAGTGCAATCCTCCTGACTTTAACAGGTATCATCGTTTTTCTTGTGACACGCTGGATGTCGAAACCACTTGGCCCGACATCACCCCAGTAAGCGACCACCTCCACATCCCGCTTATGGGCCCTGCGGATCGCTCTCGAATACATCGAAAGGCTACCGTACCCCTTTTGGATTTGGACTGGAATTCTGAAGCGCTCTATGATGTCCCGAAGTGTGACGTATGCAGAGGCTTTTTCGAACCAAGCCTCGACTTTCTCTATGCTAGGTGGCTTGGGCAAAAATGGAAGCCTGCCAACATCGATGAACTTTTGGTTGAGTTCTGGGTCTTCGAGGCGCCATCGCTTTACACGCCGGGACAAAAATTTGTAGAAGCCGAGTTCATTCGGATAACCAAACACTAAGAGCCGGTAAAAAAGGCCTCTGAGTGTGAGCTGGGGGTACTGCTGGCAGACTTGATAGACATGGGTTTTGAGAATGGCGGGAGAAATCCTCCATTGATTTGGTCTTCCCATACTATTCCTCCGTGGACATTGCGAGAGTTGTGCTAGGCTTGATTTTCGGGCAGAAATCTAGCGCGCAGCAGCCTGCCGAGTTGTCTCTGTACGCACAAACGGGCTTGCCATAGTCGTCAATTTTTCGATGGAGGCAAACTTTAGCAAGCTCGACAAAGTTCAAGAAATTCACCAAAAGCTGAAACGCTTGTGGAAGCCGCATGAGTTCTTCTTTAATGACTTCCTTTGAGGGGGCAGACATCCAAGGTGAAGAGTGATCGGTTTGACGAGCGCGATAACACCTTCGCAGAGCGCGTTCGCCCATTGTAACTTTTCCGGACATATTTTCCCAGTGAATAATCGGTCGTCCGTTATCCTTATAGGCTTTGAAAATCGAAGCTTAATCTGAAAACAGTACTAAAGTTCGGGACGGAATTGTTGATGGAAAGAAAAGAAACTGTTGATAAAGGTCAAGTTTACCGAGGGAGGCCTCTCGCGTCATCAAAGAGAAAGAGAAGCCCTAGCGAACGAGTAATAATTAACGTGCTTGAGCGGGAAGTCACGAGAGGATGTACTTTTAAAGAACTTAAGAAAGAAACTGGGCTCTCCGTATCTACACTTTCTGAGCACTTGAGGATACTCGAAGAAGATGGAGAGATTGAACGTAGGATTGGACGCAGGACTGAACGCGGACGCGAGCGACCTAAAGCAGTTTGCGAAGTGGGCGCAGGCCACATACGGGAAGGAACCCGACGTGGTGCACGGACTCGATATTCTCGCATTCCGCCAGCATCTTCATGCC
>JBDRJJ010000155.1:0-9225 GCA_043815135.1 Microcaldota archaeon
GTTTCTCGACTTCCGGGAGATTGGTCTTTCTCTTGTATGCCCCAAGTTCAATCTCCTGGACATTGAAAAGTTCGGGCTTGTACTTGAGGGGCACGACCAGCGTCACAGTCTCGTTGGAATCGCTTTCCAAGGCAAGATACATCCTCACGTCCGCGTATTCCCTGTCGATTTCAGCAGCAACGAGCTGGTGCGTTTCCCGGATGTTGCCGGTTGCACTCGGCATGTGAAACCCATCCGAGAAGGCGTTTCCCAGAAGAAGTATGAGAGAAATGAACGCGAGAAGCCCTTTTCCCATGAAAAAATTATCATCGAAAGGCTTAAAATAGTAATATGGGCTAAACTAGATGCGCTTTTGGCGTTCTACGCATAGTGCTTACTTCGTAGAAAGTGATATTTGAGGTGAGTTTTTGGTAACAGTCTATGACGTTTCCGCTTCCGCTCTCGTGGGGAAGGCTTCGGACAAGCTAAAGGAGATACCTGAGATCTCCCCCCCAAAGTGGATGGCTTTTGCAAAGACCGGTCCGCACGTCGAGAGGGCTCCGTCGGAACCGAATTTTTGGTACAAGAGATGCGCATCTCTCATGCGAAACATCTACATTCATGGTGAAAGCGGAGTCAACCGCTTCAGGACCCACTACGGCGGAAGGAAGAACCTCGGTTCGAGGCCCGAGCACCACGTTGACGCAGGCGGCTCTGCGATAAGGAAGGCCCTCCAGCAGCTCGAGAAAGCCGGATTTGTAAAGAAAGGGAAGAAGGGCAGAGAGCTCACGCCGAAGGGCCGCGCGTTCCTCGACTCCGCTGCAAAGGAAGCGAAGGGGTGAGGCTGGTGGAAGAGGAAGAGCTTTCGCAGCTTAGGCAGAAGAAATTCCAGGAACAGTATGCCAAAGTCGCAAAAGCGAGGGAGCTCGAGGAGCAGATGAAGCTTGTCCTCAAGCAGGTTCTTGACGGGGCTGCCTACGAGCGTGCAATGAACGTTCGCCTGGCAAACCCAGAGCTTTACCAGCAGATTGTCGCGCTCCTTGCGCAGCTATATCGCGCTAACCAATTAAAAGGGAAAGTAAGCGACGAGCAGCTGAAGAAGCTGCTTGAAAGGGTCTCTTCGAACAGGTACGAGCCCTCGATATCATTCAAGAAGAAGGGTGGTCATGATGAGTAAGTCGAAGTCCCAAGCAAGGAAGAAGCGCTTAGGAAAGGAAGTCAAGAAGAACAAGAGGCTTCCGGTGTTCGTTGTGGCAAAGACCAACAGGAGAATCTCCTCGAACCCCAGGCGAAGGCATTGGAGACACAGGAAACTGAAACTAAAAATAAAGTAGGTGAAGGCAATGGCTGAAGAACTCGAAAGGATTTACGTCGTGCCTCTTCGCAAGGCTTACGACAAGCCCCGCATCAAGAGGGCGAAGATTGCAGTAAAGATATTGCGCTCATTCATTTCGCGCCACATGAAGGCCGGCGAGGAGTCAGTCTCGCTGAGCTCTGCAGTCAACAGCGCAATCTGGGAATCCGGGATGAAGAAGCCCCCAAAAAGGGTTAAGGTCATCGCGAGCAGGGACAAGGAAGGAAAAGTAAGCGTGACGCTTGACGGCGAAAAGGAAGCAGCTCAGAAGAAGAGCGAAAAGGCCACAAAGAAAGAGGATGCGAGAAAGGAAAAGGCCGAGTCCCAGAAAAAACAGGCAAAGAAAGAAGACAAAGTGACCGAACAGCCAAAAACCGAAGAGGAAAAAGCTGCCGAGCCAAAAAAAGAAGAGAAGAAGAAAGCAGCAAAGAAGAAGGGGAAGGTTTAGATGGGCCGCGGCAAGTCCGCACATTTCGGGAATCCTTTCCTAGGGGCTTTCGGGTGTGCAGCTGAGAAGTTTGTTTTTGTCGGAGGGTTTTCGGACAAGCTAAGCTCTGCGTGCAAGCAATACTTGGGGGCGGAGCCAATCAACATATCAGTGAACAGTTCCGACCTTGCCGGGATATTCATTGCTGCGAATTCCAATGGGGCAGTTTTCCCGGAGTTTGTGCTCCCGGACGAATTGAAAGTTGCAAAAGATGCTGGCCTGAATGCGCTGGCTCTTCCAACAAGGCTCACTGCAATCGGGAACAATATTGTTGCAAACGATAAAATCGCGCTCGCGAACCCGGACCTCGAAAAAGAAGCCGTGGCATTAATCTCTGATTGCCTCGGGGTGGAAGTGGTTCAACGATCAATCGCCGGCTACAAGACAGTCGGCTCCGCATGCGTTCTAACAAACAAGGGTTTCCTAATCCATAATTCCGCTGGGCGGGAACTCTTCGAGCTTGAGCAGCTCACTGGGCTGAAAGGCGGAATAGGCACTGCCAACATGGGGGTGCCTTTTGTTGGAATGTGCATGCTCGCGAACTCCGATGGTTATGTCGTTGGGGAAGACACTGGGGGCTTCGAGATGCACAGGATTGATGAGGCCCTCGGGTTCATCTGAGGTGTTTTTCAATGGGAATAACATACGAGGATTTTGCGAAACTGGAACTGGTTGTGGGGACAGTCGAATCCGCAGAACTTGTCCCAGGGGCGGACAAGCTCCTGAAGCTCAGCGTGGATTTGGGTTCAGAAAAACGGCAGCTTGTGGCAGGCCTTGCCCCATGGTACTCCACTGAGCAGATTGTGGGGAAGAAGATAATCGTCCTGGCAAACCTGGAGCCGAAGATGATTCGGGGACTGGAATCCAAGGGGATGCTTCTTGCAGCGGATTCACCGGATGTTTCTCTATTGACAGTCGATAAAGACGTCCCAGCAGGGACAAAGGTAAGGTGACAAAATGAAATACGTCATAACCGGAACGATGGACATAAAGCCCGCCTCAAGGACTTTTTCCAAGGAAATAGAGGCTGGGAGCGAAAAGCTCGCGGTTGAGAGGCTATACGCAGAGATTGGCAGCAAGCACGGCCTCCCAAGAAACAAGGTCAAGGTTCTTAAAGTTGAGCAAGCCAAGTAGGGTTTGTGGAGGGTGGTTTAATGGCTCAGAATAACGAGGAGAACCTCACGAGACTCGCTTATGAGGCGCAGGGATACCAACAGCAGGCCCAGGTGATACAGCAGCAAATCGCCTCCATCCAAATGTCTATAAACGAGATAGCTGCAACCCTAGGCACTGTGAAGAATCTCGATAAAGTCAAGGACAATTCAGTGCTGCTACCTCTTGGCGCAGGCGCATATGCAAATGGAAAGCTCACGGACACTTCGAACGTTCTAATCAACATCGGCTCAGATGTCATGACTGAGAAGCCCGTTATTGAAGTGACCGAGATTCTCGAGGAGCGAATGAAGCGGCTTGAAGGGATGCGGGACAAGCTCCAGAGCGCATATCTCGAAGTCACAAAAAGGCTCGAGCAGCTCGACAGCGAGGCAACAACCCTAATGGAGAAGAGAGGCGGGAAGCAGTAGTCAAGGCCGGTGGTTTCAATGTTCGGCCTCCTCAAGAAAAAGATCAGCTCCTTCATTTCTTCCATTGTAGAAAAGGAAGAGAAGCCGGCTGAACAAGAGGGACAAGCGCGAGAAGCGCCCGAAGCCCATCCCGAGAAAAAAGAACCATCCTTCGAGCCAGAACCACAGCAACCTGAACCAGAGCAAGAACCAACAACGAGCCCCAAGCTCCCAGAGCCAATCCGGGGAGAGCCAAAACAAACAGAACCTGTTTTTGAAAAACCAAAGCCCGAGCCCAAGCCAGAACCAATTCACGAAAAACCAAAACCGGTTCACGAAAGGCCAAAGCTCGAGGAGAAAAAGAGGGGGCCAGTCGAGAGCCCAAAACCAGCGCCAAAAACCGAGAAGCCCGCACTCAAGAAAGAACAAACCAAACCCGAACCCGTTTTAGAGAAGCCTAAGCGCGCAGAAAAACCCAAGCCAACAATAGAGCAGGTTTTTGAGAAACCCGAGCGCATTCTGGAGGAGTCAAAACCAACCCCAGAATCCTCCACGCCTTCCCCAATAGCATTCGAGCCAAGGGAAAGAAAGGAAGAAGAGGAGAGGAAGCTCGAAGTGAGGCTCTCGCTGGGCTCAAGGCTTCGAAGCTTCATCTCAAATGAGATTGAGATAAAGGAGGGGGACGTTTCCGAACTGCTCGATGGCCTGAACATGGCGCTTCTCGAATCCGATGTTGCTTACGAAGTGGCAGACCACATAGTGACAGAGTTGCGCTCGAAGTTAATAGGGATGAAGGTCCCCAAAGGCTCGGTGGATACATCGATTAAGTCAGCAGTGCGCTCCTCCCTTCTTGAAGTTCTCTCAACCCAAGGGATTAACTTCCTGAAAACAGTCCGCGACAAGCCAAAGCCAGTGAAGATTCTCCTGCTCGGGCCCAATGGCGCAGGGAAAACCACGACGATGGGCAAGCTCTCAACCCTTCTCAAGGAAGCCGGTTTCACTTCGGTTTTCTCGGCTTCCGACACTTTCAGGGCAGCTGCGATTGAGCAGGCAGAGAAGCACGGGGAGAAGCTCGGCGTCCGCGTCATAAAACATGAGTACGGCGCAGACCCGACTGCAGTGGCATTTGATGCAGTCAACTACGCCCGGGCGCACAAAATCGACGCAGTCCTGATAGATTCCGCGGGGAGGCAAGAAACTAACAGGAACCTTATAGATGAGATGAAGAAGCTCAACCGCGTAATCCAGCCCGACCTGAAAATTTTCATCGGCGAAAGCATTGCGGGGAACGCCCTCGTCTCCCAGGTAAAGAGCTTTTCAGATGCAGTAGGCCTAGATGGAGTGATACTCACAAAACTGGACTGCGATGCGAAGGGGGGGACAGCCCTCTCGCTTGCAAAAGCAACCGGGGTTCCGATCCTCTATTTCGGAGTCGGCCAGACCTACACTGACCTGATTCCATTCAGCGCGGAATTCGTCGTGGACCAGGTGATGGGCGGTTGACATGTTCACCACAGCAATCAAAACCTCCTCCCAGCAGCAGGTCCTCGACATTACCAGAATAGTCGAGGAGGCAGTTTCAAAGAGCGGAGTGAAGGAAGGAATCTGTTTGGTGAACCTCCCCCATGCAACTGCCGCGATAATCTCAGGGGAGTACGAGCCGAACATCGAGCGCGATTACCTGCGCTTCTTCGAGGAGCTGGTTCCCAAGAGCGATTACGCGCATAACTCAATAGACAACAACGCAGAAGCCCACCTGAAGAATGCGTTTTTCGGCTCTTCAAAAGCATTTCCAGTTTCAGGCGGGCAGCTCGTGCTCGGCACGTGGGAGTCGATAATGCTCTGCGAGTTCGATGGGCCTCGCGCGAGGACAATACAGGTGATAGTGAAATGAAAAAGCGGGCTATCCTCCACTACAATGCGACAAAGCCAGCAGCCCTCAGGGCGAAAGAGGAAGTCGCCGAGTTCCTCAGCTCCAATGGGTTCGAGGTGTTAGACAGGCATTCCAAGAAGCTATCCACCTGGGGCGAGACAAAAGTCCCCCACTTCATCTATTCCGACCGATTCAGGAAAATCACTTACAAGATGGGCGAGGATGCCAGGATGCTGATGGGCTACAAGGAAATTCTGCGAAAGGAGAAAGCCGACCTCCTCGTGACAATAGGCGGAGACGGGACGCTGCTCTTTTACAAGGGACTCTACAACCTCCCACTATTCGCAATTGGGAGCAAGACGAGCTTCCTTTGCCAGGCGAGAATCGACAACTGGAAGCCGAGGCTTGAGCGGGCCCTGAAGAACTGGAAAATCGATTCCAGCCCGATGCTCGAGGCGAAGTTCGGCTCTTACCTCACAGAGGCCGCGATGAACGAGATATGCGTGAAGAACCCGCGGCATCGAATGCTTCGCTTCGTCATCAAAGTGAACGGGGTCAACAGCTATTTTGGCGCAGACGGAGTAATTTTTTCCACTGCAATCGGCTCAAGCGGATACGCCTATTCGGCAGGCGGCCGCGAGTTCACAAACAAGCGCCGGATAGAGATAGTTCCAGTGGCCCCCCACAGGCGGAGGTTCAAGCCGATGCTGGTGGGAATTGACTCCCCAATCGAGCTAAAGATTCTCTCCCGCTACAAGCACGACGTAGTCGATGTTGTCATCGATGGCCAGATAGTATATGAGATGGGGCTGAACGCAAGCCTCATAATACGGAAGAGCAAGCGGAGCGTTTCAATGCTTAAGGTGAAGTGATGACGAAAATGGAAGAGGCGAGGCGCGGGATTATTTCCAAAGAATTCAGGCTTTGCTCAAAAAAAGAGGGAATCCCAACAAGCAAGCTCCTGCGTTCAGTCTCGAAAGGAAGAACAGTGATAGTCGGGAAAGGGGCGAAAGCGATTGCAATAGGCGAACTCGCTTCCACAAAAATAAACGCAAACCTTGGGGCCTCCCACGAATACTCAAAAATAAAAAATGAGCTGGCGAAGCTACAGGCTGCAATAGATGCCGGTGCAGACACGATAATGGACCTTTCGATGGCAAGGCAGGACGAGTTCCTCTCATTGATGACTGCGAACTCTTCGGTCCCCGTGGGCTCGGTCCCAGTTTACCGCGCTTTCTCCGAGAATGACATTGCATCCGTTTCGGAAGACGAAATACTCAACTCGATAAAAAAACACATCGAGCTAGGAGTCGATTTCGCAACGATTCACTCGGCGATGCTCACAAAAGGGGTCTCCTTTTCCAAGAGAAGGTTTATGCCCATAGTCTCCAGGGGCGGCTGCTTCCTCGCCTCCTGGATGCTTCACCATGAAAAACAAAACCCCCTTTACAAAAATTTCGATTACATCCTAGAGCTCCTCCACGCCTCAGACGTTGCGATAAGCATCGGAGATGCTCTCAGGCCAGGCTGCCTAAGGGACGCTTCCGACAAAGCTCAGCTCCACGAGCTCAAAGTCCAGGGCGAGCTAGTCAAGCGATGCCATAAGGCGGGAGTCGCGGCAATATGCGAGGGGCCAGGCCATATGCCCATCTCCCACATCGAGAAAAACGTCAAGCTCCAAAAAAAGCTCTGCTCAAACGCCCCCTACTACGTTCTCGGCCCGCTCACTACTGACATCGGCGCGGGCTACGACCACATAACTTCCGCAATCGGCGGGGCGATAGCTGCAAGAGCCGGGGCGGACTTCCTATGCGTGGTAACTCCCTCAGAGCACCTTGGCCTGCCCACTTGCGAGGATATTGTTGATGGGGTAGTTGCCATGAAACTTGCCGCCCACTCGGCGGACATCGTGAAATTTGGGAAAAGAAAAAGAGATGATGACCTGGCACTCGCCCGCTCCAGGCTCGATTGGGAAAACCAATTCAAGCTTTCCGCAAATCCTGCCCGCGCTCGCCACATTTACGCGACCCACTCTACCAAAACCGGGGCCTGCTCGATGTGCGGGAAATACTGCGCAATCAGAATAATGCAGAAGGCGGCAAAAATGAAATAGCTACTTCTTAAGCTTCTCTAGATAATTCTCATAAGACTCCACAATAAGCTTCCTGTCCTCATCATTGAGTTTTCTTACAATTTTTCCAGGAACCCCAAGCACCAAACTTCCTTCAGGGATTTTGCTTCCGCCAGTAACTACTGCTCCAGCCCCGATGATGCACCAATCGCCAACTTCCGCCCAATCCAAAACAGTTGCGTTCATCCCAACAAGGACATTGTCCCCGATTCTCGCTCCATGCACAATCGCCCCGTGGCCCACTGTCACGTTCTTCCCAATCACGACTTTCTTCCCGTGCAGCACAGAGCACTCCTGTATGCTCGTGTTGTCCCCAATTTCGATTTCCCCCTCATTCGCATTCACACTAGCAAAAGCGCTCACATAAACATTCTCGCCCAGTTTCGCCTTCGGGTCGACTTCCGCTTTCGGATGTATAAATTTCATCTTCTCACTCGAGAACGCTAATAGTCATCCCGGGCTTCTTGATTTTCTCGAACTCGACTCCCGCTTCCTTGAAAAGCTCGAGCGCAGCATCGTCTGGGTAATCCCCGGAAGTTACGAACTTCTTGATTTTTGCATTCACAATCATCTTTGCGCATAAGATGCACGGCGGGTGGGTGCAGTAAACAGTCCCTCCCTCAACTGATATCCCGTGCAAGCCCGCCTGTATGATTGCGTTCTGCTCGGCGTGAATTGCCCTGCACACCTCGTGTCTCGTCCCAGAAGGAATGTCAAGCTCGTCCCGCAGGCAACCGAGGACCAGGCAGTCCTTCACCCCCGCTGCAGCCCCATTATATCCGGTTGTGAGAATTCTCCTGTCCCTGACAATCACTGCCCCCACATGATGCCTCCTGCATGTAGACCGCTCCGCCACCAAGAAGGCAATCTTTAGGAAATATTCGTCCCATGAAAGCCTGGGCCTCACTTTTCTCCTGAATGGATCGCCCATAGGTAAAACCCCCCAAGAGATATCCAAATAGAAGAATTAAAACCTTTCAGGATGCTGGGGGCCAGGTTCTCTCAACTTCGTCCATCACTGCCTCGACGTTTTCCCTGAGCTCATCGAGGCTCCCGACATTGGAAATCTTGTAATCAGCAATGTTCATGCACTTCCCGAGGTTCTGCGTAGCGCCTTCCCCGTGCATCTGCGCCGCCTCGAGATTCTTGAACTGGTCGAAGCTCAAATCATCCCCGTGCCTCCCTCTTCTCTTGATTCTCTGGTAGCGGATGTCTATCGGAGCCTCGATTGAAAGCAATACAAAATCTTTCTCCACTTTCAGCTCTTCGACTTCCCCAATGCTCCTTATGGAATCGATTATGGCCTTGGGCTCGTTCCTCCTCCGGATTATCTCTATGAGCCTCTTAGGGAGCTCCCCCGCCCCCCTCGTTTCCCTTATCTCGTTCCCGATTTTCGCGAGGTTCTCAATCGTTTCAGCCTGCCCCTTGCTCCGAAGCTCAGTCCTCAACACGTCAGAACAAGAGTGATAAATATAGCCCCTGCTCATCAAAATCTTCGAAACCTCACCTTTACCGGCGCCAAAGGTCCCAGTAAGCCCTATAATCATCCGACCACACCACTTCGGAATAGGCTACGCACCAAACATAACCGCAACTAATTTATATGGATACTAATAAAAATACTTTCTGGTGACCATGGACCCAATTCATCTTGATGTGCTGACCTCTCCGAACTGCCCATACTCCCCAAGGGCGCTCCGAGTAGCCCAAAGAGTGATTTCAAGGCACAGGAATCTCTCGATACTTCTCAGGGAGGTGAGCGTCGCTACCCACGAGGGGGAGGAGATGGCGGAGGCTTTCGAGATTGATTCGACCCCGACATTCGCGATAAACGGCCGA
>JBDRJJ010000156.1:0-4850 GCA_043815135.1 Microcaldota archaeon
CCCCAGGGCCCTCGTAGGGAAAAAAGAACTCCAGAGTGCACTGGCCAGTGTATATATCCGCTAGATAGAAATCCATTCTGTTTGAATACGAGTCGTAGAGGCCGTCAATGGTTATTTTTGCTCTTTCTTTTGGGGGAATCACGATAGGCTGCGGGTAAACCGTCCATTCTCCTGTTGAGCTTTCTTTTTTGCAGGTGGCCTTTGTTATCTGGAGTTCAAGGGGATATCCGTTGAACACCGTTAAAATTAGGTTGTCTTTGTCAGAGTCGAGAAAGAAATCAAAACAACTCAAATCTCCATGAAAATCACAAGTAGGAATTATAGAAAAGGAAGGTGCTGAAAACAGAACAAGAAACATGAGCACGTGTTCGAGCTTCAATTGTCCACCTATTTACTCTGTTAATTTCCCGTATTTAACCTTATGCCTTTTAGGCTGTTTAGCCCGTTTCCTTTTTCACCGACCGATAGTTTTTTCCGCTCTGGCTTCGGAGAAGTAAATGCGACCAAACTCTGCTTCATGAAGCGTCATCGTTAGGTAGCGGACGTGATGGAATGGGCTACTCAAAGCTCAAAAAGGTAGCGGATGCACCACATGCACTTGACGACGCGGAGCTTGGTTGAGCCTTTCGCAAGTCGGATTCTGGCGAAGTCCTCAATCTGCTTTTTTGTTTTTTCTGGTAGAGCTGAAGCTCGGAGCCGGATGAGCTCCTTTTCGAAATTATTCTGGTGCTGGTATATCGTATATTCGTTCATGGGCCAGGACCTGCTCGATGACCTATTTATAGTTTGCTGCAGAATCCGGCATTTCTTTGACGATTGACGAGGAGAAAGTTAGGATTATAGAAAGAAACAAAATGCTCCAGCCGGGATTTTCACCCCCGCAGATGCAAGGAATTTGAATTCCCTGAACTTCTTTCTTTTTTCATTGAAGTTTTTTCTTTCTTCCGAAGAAAGAAAAAAGTTCACCCGGGTCCTCGGCTTTCTTCAACCAGAACCGAAGCGCTTGAGCCGAAGCCGTCCGAACACGTGGGTGCTGGAAGGTATCGGAAACCGCGCCGGCGGTTTCTGATAACGAAAGGCCGAGATCCTTGACCGAGCTAGACTACTGGAGCGTAGCAGGCGATTATCGAGATTTTAAGACTAATAAACGTATCTCTTCGGCCATATCTGCTTTACCTTTTCGTCCATCCACCACGAGCCATTTTTTTGACAGGAATTTTTCCTTCGCGAGCGAGAGGTAGTTCTTCCTGACCCTTGCCAAAAACCTCTGTTTCTCGAATCTCTCGAGGGAATTGTTCTGCTTCCTCTTCCTGAGCACCGAGGTCTTCGGGTCTATGTCGATGAGAAACGTTATGTCCGGGGGGAGGAAACCGAGCTCTTTTGCGATGCCAACTCCCCTTTTGATTTCGAAACCCGAGGCGTCCTGGTATGCGAGGGTGGAGAAGATGTAGCGGTCAAGGACTACTGTTTTTCCGCTTTCGAGCATTGCCCGTATCCTTTCCTGGTCCTTGTATATGTCCGCGAGATACAGGAGGAATTGGTGAGCCGGCGAGAGGCTGACTGTTTTCTTTAGGAAGCTCGAGATGACGCGGCCGATTGGCCAGCTCTTGTCCGGGTAAGTGAAAAGAATCGAGCTGGGCTCCCTTCCTTGCATTGCCCTGACTTGCGTCCCTTTCCCCGAACCGTCAATCCCTTCGAAGCATATGAGTTTTCCTCTCATGCCAACAAATTTGCAAAGGTTTATATTAATACTAACCCTAAAGGAGAGAGGGTTCCATGAACGGCAAGGATCTCATTTCTATACGCGACTTGGAACGCAAGGACATCGAAGCACTGTTTTCCCTCGCCGAGAAGATGGAGGGGGAAATCGGGGGGAGCAAGACGCCGCTTAAAGGCTCCGTGGTTTCGACACTGTTCTTCGAGCCTAGCACTAGGACGAGGCTTTCCTTCCAGGCAGCTGCCCAGCGGCTCGGGGCAGATGTGATAAACTTCGAGTCAGTAGCTTTTACCTCCATGGCAAAAGGCGAGACGTTCGTGGACACCATAAAGATAATTGACGGTTATGCGGACCTCATTGTGATGAGGCATCACCTTGAGGGCGCTGCGAGGCTTGCGGCAAATATCGCCAAGCATCCAGTTGTGAACGGTGGGGATGGGGGGAATCAGCACCCAACACAGACGCTTATAGACCTCTATACCATAAGGAAAATTAAGAAGAAGATTGCAGGGCTGAACGTCCATCTTGTGGGAGACCTGAAATACGCGAGGACTATGCGCTCTCTTTTGTACGGCCTGGGCATGTTCGGGGCCAACGTCAAACTGGTCTCACCGAAAGGCTTGGAGATGGACAAGCGGATTGTTGACGAAGCCAAGGAGCTTTTTTCAATAAAGGTGGAACAGACGCACGAGCTCAGCCTGAAGGATGCAGACGTAACGTATGTCTGCAGAATCCAGAAGGAGAGATTCGCAGACCAGTATGAGGCAGAGAAGCTCCAGAGGGAGTTCAAGATAACCGAGGAGCTCTTGAAGGGAGTGAAGGATGATCTTGTGATTTTGCACCCGCTCCCGAAAATAGATGAAATCGACCCTGCTGTTGACACTAGCAAGCACGCGACTTATTTTGAGCAGGCGAGGCTTGGGGTGCCGATGAGAATGGCGATACTTATGAAACTTCTTGGAGGGACATGAGATGCTGAGTGTTGAGAAGATAGCAAACGGGACTGTGATTGACCACATAAAGGCGGGAAAGGGCCTGAGGGTTCTTCAGATACTCAACATCCAGGTTGATTACCCCGGGAGAGTCGCGCTCCTCATGAACACGACTAGCGGGAAGATGGGGAAGAAGGATATTGTAAAGATTGCAGAAAAACATATAGACGACAAGAGCGCGGATAAAATCGCGCTCATCGCCCCCGACGCAAGCCTGAACATCATTAAGAACTACGAAGTCATCGAGAAGAGGCAGGTGAAGCTTCGGAATAAGCTCGTTGGCGTTGCCGCCTGCCCGAACCCGAACTGCATCACTAATCACGAGAGGATGGAGAGCGAATTCAAAGTCGAAGAGAAAGGGATACGGTGCTCATTCTGCGAGAGGCTCTTTAAGCCCGAGGACCTTTCAGCTTAAGCCCCCTCGAGCCTCTTGAGAGCTGCTAAAGCATTTTCTCGTTTTTCATAAGGGACCAGTAAATAATCGTGGCTGCAGGCCGATATCACGTTCACTGCTATTCCTTCCTTCGCAAGTGCCTCCGATACTTTTGCGATCATACCCACTGCATTCAGGCTCGAGTTCACTTTGAGAGTTATTAGGGCAAATGGGCCCTCAACTGGCTCATCGCCAAACTCCCCCATCTCTTCTTTTATATCTTCGGAGAATAGGATTGACAACCCCTCCTCTTCGCGGCAGATGCACCGGATGTAGGAAAGATGGTTAACAAGTCCGAAGAGTTGGGATTCGGAAACCTGGGCGAAGTAAAATTTTTCTTGCGCGAGCTCTGGGTTTAGGTGTTTTAGGATGTCGCTTAGATCTGAGTTCCCCGCCATGCCATCACTTCGTAAGAACTCTCGCACCGTCCTTTTCTATGATGACGGTCCTCTCGGCCTGGGAGACTAGGCCCTTTCCCGCATCGCTAAGGATTGGATAGCCCCTCAGGACCCCAAAACCGACAAGCTCCCTAAGGGCTGACCCAAGCAGAAGTTTCGAGTTGAAATCCTTGTACAGCCACCGTTCGGCAAAGGGAAGCCCGCTGAATTTTTCCTCGGAATACGCCATGAGCCTTCTCGATTCCCTCAGCCGGACTGGCCTCTTCTCAAGAAACATGAAAATTTCCACTTGGGACCCGTCTGCAACGTGCCCGGCCCCGTTTGTCGCGAACGGCTCCACTGCGAACACGTCCCCCTCCTGTATTGTTTTTGGGGAAGCAGTTCTTATGTTTGGGATTTCTGTCCCTGCGTGGAGCCTGAACTGCTCAAGCTTGTGGCCGGTCAGGTTCTCGATGGGCTTAAACCCCCTCTTTTTTATCTCTGCCTCGACAAGAGCCCCGATTTCCCCGACCTCAGCCCCTGGCTTCATCCCGGCAATCGCAGCTTCAAGGCCAGCTTCAGAAGCCTCGAGAAGCTTTCCATATTCCCCGGAAAGGTCGATTGTCATTGCAGTATCGCCAATGAAACCATTAACGTGAACCCCTACATCGAGCTTGACTACATCCTTTTCGCCAAAGACTTTTTCGCATTTGTGTTCCGGAGTGTAGTGCGCCGCCTGCTCGTTCAAGGAGATGTTGACTGGAAACCCTATGCTCCCTCCCTTTGCCCGGATGTCCGCCTCAACTCCCTCGGCTATCCCAAGAAGCTTCACTCCGGGCTTGATTTTTTTGGCCCAAGCTTCGAGAACCTCGCGCGCTATGCTTCCGGCTTTCTCATAATCCTCTATTGCCATAAAATCACGACTCAGAGAGAACGCTTTCGAGCTCTGACAAACCCCTTATTGTGTGGTTCGCTTTTTTCTTTTTCCCGCTGCGCTCTATGATGACTGTTTTCATTCCCGCTGCTCCTGCTGGGATTGAGTCCTTCTGCTCCGAATCCCCGACCATCAGGCATTCTTTGGGAGAAAGCTTCAGCTCCTTGAGAATTGCCAAGTAGAACTCCTTTGATTTCTTCTTCCCGACTTCCTCAGTGACAAAAACGTCGCGGAAAAAGTGGTCCAGCCCGAGGCGGATGAGCTTGTCCCATTGTTTCAGGGATTCGCCTTCTGAAGCGATATAAAGGTCATAGCCCCTCTCGCGCAGTTCCAGCAGAACGCGCTTCACTTCCGGGAAAGGGAGCATGCTCGCTTTTGTGTTGTGGTAGCCCGCGAT
>JBDRJJ010000157.1:0-3086 GCA_043815135.1 Microcaldota archaeon
ATGCATGAGGAAGGATGTCTCGAAGGCCAGCAAACCCGGAGGAATCGCGGGGCTCTTCTGGCAGAGCGACCCAAAAGACAGGCTGAAACCATTCCTCTACGAATTCCATCCGACCCTTGCCGAGTACAAGGACAAAATCGAAGTCTACGAGACATACATATGCAACGGCGACCCAATCTATGTCCTGGGCAAAGCGGAAATATACGACCCCAATGAGAAGACTCCCCGTCTCATAATAAAAGACGACAAGCGAACAGGCATATTCTGCATCTCAGACGGAACTGAGAAGAATGCGCTTTCCGGAGTGGGGAACTGGCTTTTCCTCAAGGTTTTCGGCAGCCCGATACTTGCGTTCATCGGCGTAGAAATAGCAATCTTAGGCCTATTCGAGTTCAACGTTCCGATTCAGACAATCGGCCAGCTCATGTTTGCGGGGCTAATAGTCCCACTCCTCCTCTACGCCTGGCTTTCCTGGGCCCTCCTCACAGCGGTTTACAATGGGCTGATACTACTCAAGCACCAGATTGAGCGCTCGAAAGCGAACGTCGACACATTTCTCCTGAAAAGGCACGACTTGGTCCCCAACCTCGTGAAAGTTGTCGAAGGCTATTCAGGCCACGAGCGTGGCCTCATGGATGCGGTTGCGCAAATCAGAGGCGCAAAAGTAGGAGAATCCGAGAAAATCCTTTTCGCGATTTCCGAGAACTACCCCAACCTAAAAGCTAATGCGAATTTCCTTTCGCTCCAGAAAGAGCTCGTTTATCTCGAGAATCAGATTGCAGGCTCCCGTGAATACTTCAACGATTCAGTTATGCTCTACGACAGGCAGATTGCAAGCTTCCCGCACCTCATAGTCGCGAAAGCCATAAAACTGAAGCCGATAGAGTATTACACAATAAGCGAGGAGGCAGCAAAAGCTCCAGTCGAGATAGGTGGTGATTAAATGAGGAAATACGAAGTTGCAGTTCTTGCTTCAATAGCCCTTCTCTTCCTGATTGGTGCTTACATCTATCCGGCTATGCCAGAGGAGGTCGCTTCCCACTGGAACGCCCAGGGGCAAGCAAATGACTACATGCCCAAGTTCTGGGGCGTCTTCTTCGTCCCGCTCCTATCTGTTTTCCTGGCAGCAATTTTCCTCGCAATCCCGAGAATCGACCCACTAAAGAAAAACATCGAGCAATTCAGGGACGAATATGAGAAGTTCATTCTCATATTTTTTGTTTTTTTCATTTATGTGTACCTACTGACAATCTCCTGGAATCTAGGCTACAAATTCGACATGATGGTTGCAATCAACCCCGGCCTTGCCGCGATATTCTTCTTCTCCGGCTCGCTTATGGAGAAAGCGAAGATGAACTGGTTCATCGGCATCCGCACCCCGTGGACGATGTCTAGCGAGCGGGTTTGGACGAAGACCCATAAAATCGGGGGGAAGCTCTTCAAGGCCTGTGGGGTCATCTCACTTGCAGGCATACTCGCTGGCCAATACGCAGTCTATTTCATTCTCGTACCAATTCTTCTAGTTACGGCCTATCTTTTCATCTACTCCTACCTGGAATTCCAGAAAGAGCAGAAAGAGAAAGGAAAAAAACTGAAGAAAAGATGAGCTCACGCACCCTCGGGGATTATCGGAGGCCTCTCGTCAATCAGCAGATTGAAGTATGAGTTCATCTTAGCCTGGTACTCCACGTTCAATTTTGTGTATTTGTGGAGGGTCGGATGCATCTTTTTCGTGAAAAGGATGTGGAATATCTGCGCGAACACGCATATCCCGGCAACCATCCCGAGGACCCACGAGACAATCGCAAGCGGTATCCAATACACGAGCCTGACCAAGAGTTCCCTTCTACTCGCCCAAGCTGGCATATCAACTGAATACTTCAGTGTTTTCATTCAACCACCAGAAGAATAAGCCCGCCAACCAATAAAATGTTATCCCCCTGCGGTTCAGGGAGGGCCACAGCCGGGATTCGAACCCGGGCTAAGGGCTGTCTGCAGAGAAAGAACAGTAGTTTTTCTCGTTCTTTCTTTTTCCAAAGTTTTTCTTTCTTCCGAAGAAAGAAAAAGCTTTTCCACAGGCCCCCGTGCTACCATTACACCACCGTGGCCATGCGTCGAAACGCGGGATTATTCTGCAAACGAACATATAAAAAAGCGATGCTGAACCTAAACGCGTTCAAGATTTTGTAGAAAGATTAAAAAGGGCTGGCTATTATTTACTAATGTGCGGGAGAGCGAGCGGTTCATATCAGTTCTTTTCCTTCTGCTAGTCTTATTGCCCGCTCTCGCCTTCTCCCTATGCGGCCGCGACCCAGATCCCCTCATATGCCCCCCCTGCCTTCTTAACCCGCGTTCCTTTCCGAACTGCTGCGGCGATGGTGATTGCACATTATTTTTGAGGGAGAACTGCATAAACTGCCCCTCAGACTGCCCGACCTGCTCTGCAACCTGCGGGGACGGAATTTGCGCACAGGGGACAGAGACGGTTCCAGGACCAAACTTTTGCGAAACAGACTGCGGAACCTGCGGGGCCGGCGGTTGCCAGCCTTTGGCAGGAGAGAACTGCTACACGTGCCGAACGGACTGCGGCGCTTGCCCCTCCTGTGAATTAACCACCACCGAGGAGGACTGTTTTCCCGCTCTCCCAGCAGAACAGCAGAATTGCACATACTACTACTGCAATCCAAATGAAAACACGTGCGTATTCGTTGCCCACGAGCCAGGCAAGTTCTGCGGGAACGAGCAGGCTCCTTACAGAGATGCATGCCACGTGGATGTTTGCATAAAAGGCGCGTGCATTTATGATGCGCCGATAGACAGCGCCAACCCGCTTTCAGCAGGCGGGGTGCCCCCGCTCACGAACACGATGACCCCCTGGCTGACCGGTTTTTGCGTCTTTAATACAACACTAAACGATTACGACTACGTGGAGGTTCCAGTCCACCCGTTCTGCGGAGCCTGGGGGTGCGAGGCGGCTGATGGCGAAAACAACCCTGCAGACCCAAACTTCTGCTGCGAGGACTGCGGCTGCGGGGCCGATGAGATTTGCTCGCTCGGTGTCTGCGAGCCTATCGCCCCGACGATCC
>JBDRJJ010000158.1:0-6244 GCA_043815135.1 Microcaldota archaeon
CTATGTCGCCATCCGTTAGTTGCCTCTCGACTACGCACCCCGGGGTGAGGGCCTCGAGAATCTCAATCATGTGCCACCACGTCAGGGTTATGCCAGGCAGGTCCTTCAGGATAAACCTTCCTGTCTGCCCACCCTACAACGCCGACTTCGACGGAGACGAGATGAACCTTCACGTTCCGCAGACTGAGGAGGCGAGAGTTGAAGCTGAGGTGCTGATGAAGGTCAGCAACCAAATCGTTTCCCCAAGGCACGGGCACGCAATCATAAAGCCCCAGGAGGACCACGTATCGGGTGCGTACTTCCTTACAACCGACTCAGCAGTCTTCTCAAGGGAGGATGCGTGCCAGATGATGTCCGTAATTGGGAGGACCGAGCTCCCGAAGCCCGACGTCAAGGGCGGCAAGTTCTCGGGGAAGCTTATGTTCTCGCAGCTCCTGCCAAAAGGGCTTAACGTTTCCCTGAAATCCAAGCTCGGGCAGAAGATTGTGATAAAGGACGGGCTCCTGCTAGAAGGGTCAATCGAGAGCAGGGCTTATGAGAACGACATAATCGAGGGCATATTCAAGCAGTTCGGCCCGGAAGCTGCAAGGGACTTCATCGACCTTTCAACAAGGCTTTCGCTATACGCAATCAGCAAGCACGGCTTCTCAGTGGACCTGACCAATTACACGGTTCCGAAGGAAGCTGCTGAAAAGATAACGAAAATCGACGAGGGCGCCAAAAAGGAAGTGGACGAGCTCGCGATGCAATACCGGGCGAAGACTCTCCAGAGACTCCCGGGAAGGACCCTCAAGGAGACCCTTGAGGAGCGCTCGATGACAGTCCTCTCGAAAGCGAGGAGCGCCTGCGGCGAGGTCATCGAAAAGCACCTGGGCCTCGAGAACACTGCAATCCTCATGGCGAAAATCGGCGCGAGGGGAAGCATCCTGAATGCGATTCAGATGGCAGGGATGGTCGGCCAGCAGGCAGTGAGGGGCAAGAGGATTTCCAGGGGCTACAGGGGGAGGACGCTGATTCATTACAGGCCAGGGGACCTCGGGGCAGATGCAAGGGGCTTCGTGCTTTCCCCGTTCAGGAAGGGGCTGACCCCAACTGAATTCTTCTTCCATTCCATGGGGGGAAGGGAATCTCTCGTGAACACGGCCATTAGGACGGCCCGCTCAGGCTACATGCAGCGAAGACTAATCAACGCGCTCCAGGACCTTGTGGCGCAGAAAGACACCACGGTGAGGGACTCGCGCGGCGTTGTAGTCGAGTTTACCTATGGGGGAGACGGCGTGGACCCGATGAAAGGGATCCACAAGTCCGAGGAGGTCTCTGACCCAGAGAGGGAGTGATATTTATGAAAAAGACAAAGAACATCGTCGACTCAGGAGAAGCAGTTGGCATAGTCGCCGCGCAGTCCATCGGCGAGCCGGGCACGCAGATGACAATGAGGACGTTCCACTATGCGGGGGTCGCAGAACAGGTGCCCCTTGGCCTCCCGAGGCTGATTGAGCTTGTTGATGCAAGGAGAACCCCAAAGAAGCCGATGATGGACATTCACCTTACTTCCGAATGCGCTGGGAGTGAGAAGAAGGCGCAGGAGCTCGCGGAGGACCTCGAGGAGGTCGACCTTAAGAAAATATCCAAGATTACGGAGGATTTTGCCTCGAAGAGCGTTACCGTTGAGCTTGACGAAAGCCTTATTAAAGAGAAAGGGTTAACAGTAGGGGAAGTGGTCAAGAAGATTAAAGCCGGGACAACCGGCACGGTCGAGACGGACCACAACAAGATTACGATAAAATACAAGATTGTCTTGCGCTCGATAAGGAGGCTGACGAACAAGCTTCGCGACCTCCACATAAAGGGCGTCAAGAACATCAAGAGAGCTGTCGTCATAACCGGCAAGCGCGGGAGGTTCATACGAACAGGTGGCACAAACCTCTCCGACGTCCTTGCCTACAAGGGCGTTGATTCCCGCCACACCTACACAAACGACGTGAAGGAAGTCGAGAAGGTGTTCGGGATAGAGGCTGCGAGGAACGCGATAATCCGCGAGATTCAGGAGGTCATGGATTCCCAGAACCTGCGGGTGGACATCCGCCACATCATGCTTCTCGCCGATGCGATGACGATGGACGGCTCGATAAAGTCCGTGGGAAGGCATGGGCTCTCAGGCCAGAAGGCCGGGATACTCGCGCGCGCGGCTTTCGAGGAAACGATAAAGCACCTAATCGCCGCAGCGATAAAGGCCGACGAGGACAAGCTCCTCGGGGTCACAGAGAACATAATAATCGGGCAGACGATTCCGGTCGGAACCGGCATTGTCAAGCTCGTTGTAAAGAAGCATTGAAGACATTCCAAGGTGTTGCGATGGATTTGAACAAGGCAATCAGAATGGCTGTTGATACTGGCGACGTCGGCTTTGGCTCGAGGGGAGCATCCAAGGTCGCATCGACTGGCAAGACCAAGATGATAATACTCTCGAACAACTGCCCCCCCAAGACGAGGGAGCTGATTGAGAGGAACGCGAAGCTCTCCGGAGTCTCCATCCTCGTCTACGGCGGGAGCTCGGTCGAGCTCGGATCCCTTTGCGGGAAGCCTTTTCCCATCAGCTCGCTTTCGATTATTGAGCCCGGCAACTCCAACATACTGGATGCCATAAAAGGGCAATAAACGTGATAGTTTGAAGCTCACAAACGACGAAATAAAAAGCATCTCAATGTTCGAGCAGCTCACTGGTGCTATGGCTCTCGACTGCGTCTTCTCTGACGCAGGGGTGGTTTTCGTCGTGAAAGAGGGAGAAATCGGGCGCGCCATAGGGAAGAACGGCGCCTCGATAAACCGTGTCCGCACCGCCTTCGGGAGGCCGGTGAACGTGGTCGAGAACGCGAGCGAGCTCTCTGCGTTCGTAACGAACATCTTCTCGTCCATAGACGTGAAGGTCGAGATGCGAAAGACAGGGGAGAAATCCCTCGCAATCGTGAGAGTTGACGCTAAGGACCGCGGGAACGCCATCGGGCGGAATGGCGAGCGGATAAAGATGGCCCGGATGCTCGTAGAGAGGCATTTCGGTGCCGACATAAAGCTTTTGACAGAGGGATGATCACATGGGAAGAGGAGAATTCAGCGCAAGGGATCTCATGAGGAAAAGGAAGAAGCAGAGATGGCTCAAGAAACCCTGGAAGAGGAAAAAACTCAAACTCAAGGACAAGTACGACCCGCTTGAGGGCTCGCCCCAGGGCAAGGGAATCGTGCTCGAGAAGAAGGCTCTTGAGCAGAAGCAGCCCCACTCCGGGCTCATCAAATGCGTCAAGGTCCAGCTCATAAAGAACGGCAAAATCATCACCGCGTTCGCGCCACGTGACGGCGCGATAAACCAGATAGACGAGCACGACGAGGTCACAGTGGAAGGACTCGGCGGCTCCCAGCGCGGGCAGATGGGCTCAATCCCCGGGGTCAGGCATAAGGTTGTCGCAGTGAATGGCATTGATTTACAGATGGTACGGAAGGGGAAGAAGGAGAAACCCAAGAGGTAGATTGAATGACTGTTAAGCTCTTTGACAAGTATGATTTTTCCGAGGTCTCATGCAAGGACCCGAGCCTCGCAGGCTATATCAGCCTGGAACCAGTGCGGACCCCCCACTCGTTTGGGAGGCACGCAGCCAAGCAGTTCGGCAAGAAGAACCTTAACATCGTCGAGCGCTTGATAAACAAGCTGATGAGGGGGGGGACGGGGGAAAAGGCAGGTGGAAAAGTCATCAGGACGCACGGAAAAATGCAGGGAAAGAAGTTCAAGGCAATCAAGATTGTCGAGAAATCGTTCGATGAAATATCGCTGAAGACCAAGAAAAACCCGATTCAGGTCCTCGTTGAGGCTCTCGAGAACACTGCCCCGAGGGAGGACACCACCCGTGTTCAGTTCGGAGGGGTCTCCTACCAGGTCGCAGTGGACGTGAGCGCTGAGAGACGGCTGGATATGGCCCTCAGGAACATCGCGATGGCTGCAATCATAGGCGCCTTCGACAAGAAGAAGACGCTTGCAACTGCTCTTGCCGAGGAGATTGTGCTCGCAGCCACGAACAACGTCGCAAGCTACGCGATAAAGAAGAGGGACCAGACAGAGAGGATGGCAAGGAGCGCAAGATAAGCTCTCTCAGTCTTTCCTCTTTTTTCATATTTTTGAGGTGTGTTTATGGTAAGGAAGGAATTCGTTGTCCAGGAAATCCAGAAGCTCATGTACACGCAGAAGTTCATCCGGAACATTGCGATTGTCGCGCACGTCGACCACGGCAAGACCACGCTGACGGACTCGCTCGTGGCCCGAGCGGGCTTGATGAGCAGGGACCTTGCAGGCCAGCAGAGGGTTATGGATTTCGACGAGATTGAGCAGACAAGGGGAATCACCATCAAGGCTGCATACATTTCCCTCGGGTTCCAGTACCACGGCCAGGACTACCTAATCAACCTCATCGACACACCGGGGCACGTGGACTTCGGAGGTCATGTAACCCGCGCCATGAGGGCGGTCGACGGAGTCGTTCTCGTAGTCGATGCAGTGGAGGGCGTAATGCCGCAGACTGAAACAGTCCTGAGGCAGTCTCTCAAGGAGAAGGCCCGCCCATGCGTTTTCATAAACAAGATTGATAGACTTATAAACGAGCTCAAGCTCACCCCGGAGCAGATGCAGGCAAAACTCGTGAAAATCATCGCCGGCATCAACAAACTGATAGAACAATACTCCCCGGCTGATTACAAAGAGGCGTGGCTCATCTCCCCTGAGAAGGGCAACGTCGCTTTCGGAAGCGCGTTTAACAAGTGGGCAATCAACATGCCCCACATGAAAAAGACGGGCGTCACGTTCAAGGACCTCTACGACTGCTGCGCAAAAAACGACCACAAGACAATGGTCGACAAGGCGCCCATCGACGAGATTATTCTCGAGATGGCAGTGACCCACCTCCCGGACCCGAACATCGCCCAGAAGTACAGGATTCCAGTCATCTGGAAAGGCGACCCGAACACGGACGAGGGCAAGTCGATGATTAATGCTGACAGGAACGGGAAAGCCTGCGTTGTCGTTTTCGGAATCGCCGTAGACCCTCACGCAGGGGAAGTCGCCGTAGGGCGAGTCTTCTCGGGAACAGTGAAGAAAGGGACCGAGATGTGGGTTGCCTCCAGGCAGAAGTTCGAGGGCGTCCAGCAGGTGAGCGTCTACATGGGCCCTGACAGGGTTATGATTGACGAGGTCCCAGCGGGGAACATCGTTGCAATGGTCGGGCTTAAGGACCTTTATGTCGGAGAGACGGTCAGCGAGTCCAAGATTGAGCCATTTGAGCAGATAAAGCACTACTCAGAACCGGTCGTGACGAAATCCGTCGAAGCAAAGAACACCAAGGACCTAGTAAAGCTCGTTGAGGTTTTAAGGGAGGTCGCAAAAGAGGACCCGACAATCAAGATAGAGCTCAACCAGGAGACAGGGGAGCACCTAATCTCCGGAATGGGGGAGCTGCACCTCGAGATAATAGAGGCGAAAATCAAGCGGGACAAGAAGATTGAGATTGAGACTTCAAAGCCAATCGTCGTTTACAGGGAAACAATCACTGTCCCCTCGGGAGTTATCGAAGGAAAGTCCCCGAACAAGCACACGAAGCTGAAGGTCGAAGTCTTCCCGCTAGAAGAGGGAGTCCTCAAGTCGATGCGCGATGGGGAGATTGAGGACGGGAAGTCCAAGGGCAAGCAATATGTGGAGATTTTCGTGAAGGGCGGGATGGAAAGAGAAGACGCGAAGAACGTCAAATACATCTCTAACTATTGCCTCCTCATAGATGCGACGAAGGGAGTCCAGTACATGAACGAGATAATGGAGCTCTTGGTTGAGGGATTCCAGGACGCAGTGAAATCAGGGCCGCTTGCAAAGGAGCGAGTTGTCGGGATAAAAGTCAAGATTAACGACGCGACAATCCACGAGGACCCCGTCCACAGGGGACCTGCGCAGATAATCCCAGTAATGAGGAGGCCGATTTACGCGGGCATGCTCTTTGCAGGGGTCACCCTCCTTGAGCCCAAGCAGAAGCTCTTCGTCCAGGTGCCCCAGCAGTACATGAGCGAAGTGATAAGCCAGATACAGGGGAGGCGAGGAATAGTCGAAACAATTGAGCAGGAGGAAGAGGCGGTCTCGATAAATTCGAAAGTCCCGGTGGCCGAGATGTTCGGCTTTGCAAACGACATCAGGAGCGCATCCCAGGGAAGGGCAATCTGG
>JBDRJJ010000159.1:0-2890 GCA_043815135.1 Microcaldota archaeon
CTCATGTTCATCATGGCAGGAGGCATATACGCAATTGGTCAGATGCTCGGTGCTGAGACAAGGGCGAGGGCATCAGTCTGGGCGACTGCGATGCTTGTCGGTGGAGTCATCGGCCTGGTAATCGCTGCGTCTGCGAACTTCCTTTTGACGATGTTTGCAACCGGATTAGGTTCAGGCGGATCTGCAACTTCGCTCGACACCAGCATAAGCTGCTGAGAATAACGTCTTCTTTTTTCTTTTATTTTCAAAAAAACTAGCGGAGGCGCGGTCTTGGCTGCGAGGGATTGTGCAACGAACTGCTGGATTTAGGCTCTGGCGGGACCCGGGACAATGACTGCTGCTTGACCGGGACAACGACGCATTTATTCTCCAGTAGTTTTTTAAATCAGCCACAACAAATACGTAACGCTGAGATTGGTGGTATCTTGCCGGAAATAAGCACTAAATATTATGCTTATGGTTGCATGGGCGTAGGTGTCTTCTGCATAGTGCTTGCGATGAACAACCAGCTCAATATAATAACTGCGCCTCTCGCAGGGCTGTTTGTAATGGGATCGCTTGCTATTTACAAGTATGGCTACATACTGGTGCCGCTTATCACTAAGGGGCTCAGGATTGTCGAGATAAGGGATGGGTACGAGATCCCCCCTGGGCAAGAAGCAATTGTCAAGAAGGTTGGGGGGACATACTATGCTTCTGCTTTCCTCTTCGTTCGGATTTATGAGAGCGTAACTGATAAGACGATGGATGAGAACCAGGTTTACACTGAATATTTCGAAAGAGCCATATCATCGGTAAAGTTCGTGGCAAAGTTCTCGATGATGGTGTATGTCAAGGACCTCACGAAATACAGGGAGAACATCGAGACGAAGCGCGCGGAGGCCCAGTTGAGGCTTGCCCGAGAGAAAGAGAAGTCAGAACCGGATGTCCTTAGGATTGACAAGTTCGAGCGCGAGGTCGCGATGTGGGATGGGCAGCTCGCGAGAATCTCCACTGGCGTCAAGCCGATGGGCGCAATCACATACATTATGACCACGGCGCAGGGAGTTTCTAAGGAGGCGGCGATTGCCGCAGCCCTGAACCAGGGAAGCGAGTTAAGGGCGACTGTTTCCAATGCCCTCAACTGCGAGGTCAACCTCGTAACTGGGGAGGAGATGAGGAAGTGCTTTGAGTGGGAATTCTTCCTCCCGTCAAGCGAGAAGGAAGTTGAAGAGGCGGTGGCGTAGATGGTCACAGGAGTGAAGATTGTCCTTCCTAAGAGCCTCTACAACAAGGATTTGGCCCGAAGGAATATTTTCGTAAGGCCTCCCGAGCCACCGGAGGAATTTCTCATAAATGACCCGTCTGATTCCTTGTATATAGGGAAGACGAAGATTTTCCACGTCCCTTTCAGCTGGACATTCAAGAATGTGACGAATCCGCACATCTGCATAGTCGGGATAACCGGCTCGGGCAAAAGCTATTTCGTGAAGACCCTTCTCACGAGGGCATCGTTTGTCTGGGGGACCAACGCGTTCATAATTGATTGGGCGGGGGAGTACAAGGAGTGGGTGAAGCAAGCTGGCGGAAAGGTCATCTCTTTGGGCAGGGGCGCGTACATAAACCTCCTTGACCTTGGCGGGATGAGACCAATAGAACGGGTGAAGCAGGTAGTTAGGAGCCTTGAGATACTTACAGACATAAGCCAATACCCTGAGCAGCGCAGGCTGACTGAACAGTCTATTGAGGAGGCATATGTCCAAGCAGGCTTCCACATGTCTGAGAAGCTCCAACGTGACCCCCTCGGAAATCCGCTTGTCCCTCCGACACTTAAGGATGTCCAGAGAATCCTTGAGGAAAAGCTCAAACACGGCGTATATGAATTCCCGGCAGAGCTTGAGAACGCGATTTATCGGGTAAAGCAGTTCACGCGAGAAGGAGAGAACTTCTTTTCAGAGCAGAGCACAATCGATTTAGAGAACTTGACGAGGGCGGGGCTCGTGGACCTGGACCTTTCCGGGCTCCCTGACGAGGTTTTCAGGGGCCTTGCTGGGCTCTCCATGCTTCAGTTCCTGAAAGAGAAGATGAGAGAAGAAGGATGGGCTGCAGAAAAGGGACTCAAGCTTTTTGTCGTGCTTGATGAGGCCTGGAAGATAGCAAAAGACGAGCATAGCGATGCCGTCATGATTGTGAGGGAAGGCAGGAAATACCAGTTCGGCCTTATCGTCGCATCCCAGAACCCAACTGATATCAGCGAAGCGATATTTTCAAACGTTGGCACTACATTCATTCTCAGGGTGAAGTTCGAGTCGTTCCTGTCGTATCTCCAATCGACGCTGAACTTCAGCGATTACATGAGGCAGGAGATAAGCAAGTTCGGAGTAGGGCAGTGCGCAGTGAACATGGCTTTCCAAACAACTGTCAAGTTCTCGGAAACTTTCCTACTCGAGAGGATTGACGGCGAAGAGCCGCTTCTCGAATATTTCATTGACCTCGCCTCGCTTTATGAGGGGAGCAAGAGGGACCTTGCAAGGACGTATTCTTTCGAGAAGAACGAGCTCGTGCGCAAGCTCAGAATGTTCGGGGTTGCAGATGAGAACGCAGCCTCCATAACCGACAGCTTTGACAAGAACAAGAAACATATGGACGTGGTGTTTTTCGTAGACACCCTGTTTAGGTACGGCCTCGCCAAGATGAACATAGTCTCGTTCCTCAAGGATATCGGGATTGATGATTCGACTATCATCAACATATTCAATAGGGCCAAATCCGACAAGGGCAGGTTGTAGAATGGCAAAAAGCTATCCTTTCGAGAGCAGGGACCTGAAGAGCAAACTTCGCAACTTCGGATTGACAGATACGCACATCGAGGAGATTGCCCACCTGTTCGACAAGAGCAACCGGCGCATGG
>JBDRJJ010000160.1:0-6326 GCA_043815135.1 Microcaldota archaeon
GTACCTGAGCTGTTCCGAAAGCTTGATGTGCTTTCGGCGCTCGGTATCCAGTATCATTACTTCCTCCAGGTATTTCGATTTGTATCTTGGGAACCTCATCCCCTATATAGCGCTGTATCCACATGTGCATCTCAACGTTCCCGGTGTAATCCTCCAGCTCCCAGTGCTTCAGCTGGGAAAAAAGCGACCGCTTGATTACGACTCTCGTGATGTAGCTTTGGGGGGAGAAGAACAGGCTTCTGCTGGAAGTGTCCTTTAGTTTGATGGACTCGGCCGTATCGACTGGGGGGTTTGGGACTGACTTTCCAGGGGGTATCCACTGGACATTTGGGAAAACCACTGAAACGTCCTCTTCCATGTTCTTCAGCAGCTTCACGAAAATTAAAAGTTTTTTTTCGTTTATTATGTCGTCGTCCCCGAACAGCCACAGCCAATCGCCAGAGCCCATCTCAAGCACAGTAAGCACGTTTTTGTCAAAGCCCTGGTTTTTTTCGCTGTGGAAAACTTTCAGGGAAAACTTGAGCTTGCCCTTTGCTTCCTCGAGATACTCCTTCGTGCCATCGCTAGAGCCATTGTTGGAGACGCACACCTCAATCTGGTCCTCTATCCCAGCTGCCTCCTTTGCCACCATTTTAAGGGCTCGCTCAATCTCGTTCTTTCGATTCCAGGTCGGTATGCAGATGGAGAGCACTGTTCCCATGCCCGACATTTCAATAATAAAAAATAAATACTTGAGCATTTCCTCGCGCACTTGGCATTGCTGCTGGCGGGGGTTTTCTTTTCTGATAACGGTTATAAGTATTGGGTTGGATATCTGACCATGGGGCTCCATAGGAAAGCGGTGGAGATAAGGAAGAAAATCGTTCACATGATATCGAGGTCCAAGTCCTCGCACATAGGCTCCGCCCTCTCATCAGTCGACATCCTTGTCGCGCTCTATTTCTCCGCTCTCAGGGTGGACCCAAAGGACCACAGGCACGCTGAGAGGGACAGGTTCCTGATGAGCAAGGGGCACGCTTGCGCAGCTCTTTATGCAACCCTTTCTGAGAGGGGGTTTTTTGAAGAGAACAAGCTCGAGGGCTTTTATGTGGATGGGGGGGATTTGCCCGGGCATTCGACGTTCCTGTGCGCTCCGGGAGTGGAAGCTTCAACTGGGTCCCTTGGGCACGGGCTTTCAATTGGCGTCGGCATGGCCCTTGCCGGGAAAATGGACAAGAAGAAATACAGGACGTTCGTTCTTCTCGGGGACGGCGAGTGCAACGAGGGCTCTGTTTGGGAAGCTGCGATGTTCGCTGGGAACGCGAAGCTGGAGGGACTCGTCGCAATCATCGACTACAACAAGATACAAAGCTTCGGTTTTACTAAAGAAGTCAACAATCTGGAACCACTCAGGGGGAAGTGGGAGTCTTTCGGCTGGGCAGTCAAAGAGGTGGACGGACACGACCTTGATGCACTATGTAAAGCGTTTGAGTCGATTCCGTTCGACAAGGGGAAGCCTAGTGTAGTCATCGCACACACAGTAAAAGGGAAGGGAGTGTCCTTCATGGAGAACAAGCTCGAGTGGCATTACAAGTCCCCTGACGAGGGGCAGAGGAAAAAGGCTTGTGAGGAGTTGGAATGCGAACTGCGTTTGTGAAGCATATAACTGAAATGGCCGAGTCTGACAAGCGGCTTGTTGTGCTGACTGCTGACATGGGGTTCTCTCTCTTTGAGAGCTATAGGGAAAGGTTTCCGGACAGGATATTCAACGTCGGGATAGCCGAGCAGAACATGATGGGCATTGCCGCAGGGCTTGCGCTTTCCGGGAAGGTGCCGTATGTATATTCGATAACCCCCTTTGCGACTATGAGGCCATTTGAGCAGATACGGATTGACATATGCTACCACAATCTCCCTGTGAGGATAATCGGAGCCGGGGGAGGGCTCACGTATGGCGCGCTCGGCCCCACGCATCATTCAATAGAAGACATATCCTTGATGCGCTCTCTCCCGAATATGACGGTGATGTGCCCTGGCGACCCGTGGGAGGCAAAGCGGTGCCTGGGGCTGTCTCATGATATCCCCGGTCCCGCGTACATACGCCTCGGGAAGGGGGGCGGAGACCCAGTCGTCCATACTGGAGAGCTGGAATTCAAGCTCGGGAAGGGAGTGGTTCTTGAGGAGGGGTCAGAGGCAGCGATACTCTCTACTGGAAACATTCTCAAAGTCGGGCTTGAAGCCCGAAACGAGCTGAAAAAGCGGGGAGTTGATTGCTCGCTCATCAGCATGCCCACTGTGAAGCCCATTGATGAAAAGCTTGTCCTCTCGCTTGCCAAAAATGGCGTTGGGATTGCAACGCTCGAGGAACATTCGGTGATAGGGGGACTGGGGAGCGCGGTCGCGGAAATCCTTGCTGAAAGCGGCATGGCTGTCCCGTTTGCTAGAATCGGGCTCCCAGACAGGTTCATGAGCGAGGTCGGGTCGCAAGAATACATCAGGAAGCAGCAAGGCCTCACGCCGGATGGGGTCGCAAAGAGGGTTGTCTCGCTCTTGAAGAAAAGATAATAACCATTGGGGATGACAATTGATTCGCATGAAAAATGAAAAAGTCGTAATCTTATGCGGCGGGGAGGGAACGAGGCTCCGCGAGGAGACTGAGTTCAAGCCAAAGCCCATGGTCACTGTGGGCGGGCTCCCGATTCTGTGGCACATAATGAAAATTTACTCCCACTACGGCTTCAAGGACTTCGTCCTCTGCCTCGGCTACAGGGGGGATGTTGTAAAGCAGTTCTTCATAAACCACGAGCTGATGCACAACGACCTCACGATTGACATGAAGGACCGGCATAAAGACATCGTGCACCGCAAGGGAGATGATGAGGACTGGACAATAACGTTCGCAGAAACCGGGCTCAAGGCGATGACCGGGGCCCGCGTGAAAAGAATCGAAAGATATGTTGATTGTGATGATTTCCTTCTGACATATGGGGACGGATTGTCTGACGTTGACATCAAAAAGCTCCTCGATTTCCATAAGAAGAGCCGGGGAATCGGAACGCTGACTGCTGTGCACCCCCACTCGAAATGGGGCATGGTGAGAGGGGACAAGGAGGGGAAAGTCACGGAATTCGTGGAGAAGCCAATTCTTTACGACTATGTGAACGGCGGGTTCTACTGCTTCAGGAAGGATTTCTTCGACTACCTGTCCTCTGACGAAGGATGTGTGATGGAGGGCGGGCCGATGGGCAGCTTGGTTGGGGAAAAGAAGCTTTCGATGCTTAAGCATGAGGGGTTCTGGTTCGGGATGGACACTTACAAGGACTACCTTGACCTGAACCGGATGTGGGACGAGGGAAAAACTCCGTGGAAGGTGTGGAAATGAAAAAAGCGGCCTGGTTTGAGAAGAACGTGCTTGTCACAGGCGCAACAGGGTTCTTGGGCCCGTGGGTCGTCCAGGAGCTCGCTACAAAAGGGGCAAATGTAACGATACTGATGAGGGATTATGTCCCGGAGTCCATGCTTTTCGAGAATAGCTCCCACAAGGGCGCGAACATCGTCCGGGGAGATTTCGAGGACTATTGGACTGTCGAGCGGGCTATGAACGAGTACGAGATTGAGACTGTTTTCCATCTTGGCGCGCAGGCGATTGTCGGGGCTGCCAACCGCTCCCCCATGGCCACGTTCAAGGCGAACATACTCGGAACGTGCAATGTTCTCGAGGCTGCGAGGAACTCGAAACTCGTGAAAAAGGTCGTTTTTGCATCCTCCGACAAGGCATACGGGGACCAGGAGAAGCTCCCTTACACTGAGGAGGCGCCTCTTCAGGGAAGGCACCCTTATGATGTCTCAAAGAGCTGCGCAGACCTCATCGCACAATCTTATTACCACACGTATGGGCTTCCGGTTGCAATCGCAAGGTGCGGGAATCTTTACGGTCCCGGGGACCTCAACTTCAACAGGATAATACCTGGAACGATAAAATCCATCGCCCTGGGGGAGAGGCCGGTCATAAGGAGTGACGGAACTTACATACGGGACTACTTTTACGTGAAGGATGCTGCTGCGGCGTATGTAACGCTTGCTGAAAAGATGGACCAAAAAAAGCTCTTCGGAGAGGCATTCAACTTCAGCACAGGGAACAGAATCAGCGTGCTCGAGCTTGTGGAAAAGATATTGGGACTCATGAAATCCGGCCTGAAGCCCCAGGTCCTGAACGAGGCGAAGGGCGAGATAAAGAACCAGTACCTCTCAAGCGAGAAGGCGAAAAGGGTTCTTGGCTGGGAAGCAGTCTACTCTATTGAGAAGGGCCTGGGGGAGACGATACCCTGGTACCTCTCTTTCCTGAAGAAGAGAGGAGTCTGATGTCTTTAGCCGGTTTTTGAAAGCGCTTCCTTCAATGCCGAAACGACTTGGCTCGGTGTAACTCCCCTCAGCTGGGCGAACATGATGGCTGCGTCTGCCTCTGGACTCTTTCCCAAAAACTGGCTCCATGAATCGGCGTTGCCCTTGGGGTTGACGCCTTCCTTCTCCATCTTTCTCGCAATCGCTCCGACCGACTGCACGTCCTGCCGAAAACCCCTCCAATCCCAAACGTCCTTGAACAGGGCCAAGAGCCCCACTGCCCATTGGGCCTGCGCCAACTCTGGAAGCGCCCCGTTTTTGGTTTCCTTGTTTATGAGGTCCATTGCCTCGGAGAATTTATCGAGTGCAAGACTCGCATGTTCAATCGCCTTGTCCCTCGAGCCCAGCCACCCGTCGTTCATCTGCGCGAGGTGGAAGTGTGCAATGCCTGAATCCCTCATCAGCATCGCCTTGTTGGACAGGTATATCGCCTTAGGCTCGTCCGGCTTCAAGGGCCTGGCGATGAGTTTCGCATAACCTTCGAATGCTTTTTTGTAAATTCGGGGAATGGCCGATTTGTACATATCCAATAGTGCTTTCCCCAGGGCATCATCTAACAAGAACGGGGGCGTTGCATCAATCGACCTATACAGTGTAGAAGTCAGTTTTTCCATGGTTTTAGTGGCACGGTAGGTGTCGCCCTGCCCTTCGTAACAAGTAACCAGCTTGTCGTAAATGCCTTGGAGCTTAGTGAAATGTTGCTTAAGTTCGCGTACCAGGTCAAGCAGTTTAAGCGATGTTTCATCCTTGCAGCCCGCTTTTTTCGCAAGTTCCTCCAAATCCGAGCCTAGCTGCTTGACGTTTCTTTCGAGAAGCTTGGCTGAGCGTTCAAGGGCAGTTATTTTTTCTGGAGTTGACTGTTGAATGGTGGCAGATTCAAGCAGGGTGTTCGCCTTATCCCATCGGAACGTGCTGAACTTGCCTATTGAAAATCCCGGATTGGTTGCTCCGGACTTGGTCTCCTTAAATGTCATTTAATCCACCTAAAGCATCTTTTTGGCTATCGCCATAACTTCGTCTGATAAAAGGAAAGTTGTTTCTCTGTTTACCATGCGATGGATAGATCTCATCCCTTTTTCACCCATGCTCTTGAGGGTTTCCAACCCCATAACGCTTGCCCCATAAGTTCCGTGGCAGGCATGAAAAACCGCATCCTCGAGAACTATGGTTGCACCGTGCTTTTTCATGACGTCAAGTTGCGCTTGGATGTCTTTCTTCTTGGCCCCATCAAGACGGAGTATTTCATGGAACTTAATCATCGCCCACGCTACCTCGAGCATTGCTTTTGCTTCTTTTTTTAGCGGGCCATTTTTAGCCATGTCTTCGAGTGCCGTCGTTATTTTGTCCGTTGTGAAGCACTCCCAGTTGTGGGCGGTGGTTGCCGCTTGCTCCAAGGCGTTCAATCTTACGTGCATCGGATATTCCTCTCCTTTGGCGACGTGTATCAGCGTGTGACCATACCCAAGCAATTCGATGTCCGCCAATGCGCGAGCAGCGATTTCTGTCCCTGTTCCGGGATTCTTCAACAGCTCGCGGTAGATGGGAAAAGCTTCTGCGCTTGCCTTGTTGTCGCCATGAGCCGCAGGATTGAAGACACAATAGAGCTCGTGCTCGAGGTTTCTCGTCCACCCAACTCTTTTTGCATCTGCGGCTATCATCTCAAGCCTCTTTCTCGGTGGGGTGGATTCCCATTCAGATTGAGCTGCTCTTCTTTTTGATGGATCCATAGAAAACTGATTAATCAAAGTCATAAGCTCGTCGACCTTTCCCGCTGCGTACAATCCCTTTGCCTTATCACGAACCTCAAACGGCCTCATGGTTGTTCTTGATTCGTCGTCTATTCTACCGGTTATGGTTCCATCTCTCCCGTGGGCTCTGAAGAAATTCAAACCAGTGGCGTTTCTTTCCGGATGATGAAAATGAGCGCCCCTTGGCAAGCCAAAAAG
>JBDRJJ010000161.1:0-9223 GCA_043815135.1 Microcaldota archaeon
GGCACACCCTCTCGAAAGACAAGGAGATTGAAATAGTCAACCTGGACAAGCTCACCTACGCGGGTAACATCAAGAACCTCCAAGGACTGGAAAAGGAGAGGCGCTACTCATTCATAAAGGGGGACATCTGCGACCCGAAGATTGCGAAGGAGGCAATGGACGGCTGCGATAGTGTGGTGAATTTCGCTGCAGAGACCCACGTGGACCGTTCGATTGAGAAGGCCCAGGATTTTGTGCTTGCCAATGTGGTGGGGGTCCACAACCTTTTAGAAACTGCGCGCAAGCTGGACATCGGGCTCTTCGTGCAAATCTCGACAGACGAGGTTTACGGGAGCATCGAGCAAGGCTCTTTCACTGAGGAGAGTCCCATCTCCCCGAACAGCCCATACTCGGCGAGCAAGGCTGGGGCCGACCTCCTCTGCCGTTCATACTTCGTGACCCACGGTTTCCCGGTGCTAATAACCCGCAGTTCCAACAATTTCGGCCCCTACCAGCACCCAGAGAAGCTCATACCAAAATTCATAACGAATGCGATGAGGGGCATCCCCCTCCCGCTGTATGGGGATGGGCTGAACGTGCGGGATTGGATTTTCGTTGAGGACAACTGCTCCGGAATCGAGGCAGCAATGAAAGGCGGTAAACCGGGGCAAATCTATAACGTCGGAGGGGGCAACGAAACAACAAATCTTGAAATCACAAAGCTCATTCTCGCGAAGCTCGGGAAGCCCGCTTCGCTCATAAAAAAAGTCGAGGACCGAAAGGGGCACGACAGGCGCTATTCCCTGGATAGCTCGAAGCTCATGGGCCTTGGATGGAAGATGAGCAGGAAGTTTGAATCAGCCCTTGATGAGACCATAACCTGGTATAAAAAAAACGAGAAGTGGTGGGCGGGCCTCCTGCAGTAATTCTCCAAAGCTTTTTATTCTCTCCTCCCAAAATCATTTCATGTTCGAAGACATCCGCCAAAAATTCAAGGAAATTGCCTCCATAGACCCGCCCTACGACATAATAAAGGGTCCGCATGAGATTATGGAGCTTGCAAAATACATAGGGGCATCAAGCCTCGCGGATGACGAGAAAGAGCTTTTTTTCAACACCCTTAAGGACGAGTGTCTTGCCGAATACGGCCATGTGACTGAGGAGATGTTCAACGAAATTCTGGATAAGATTGAGAAGAAACGGGCAGGCAAGGAGTGAACGCCCAATCAAGACGGGGTCGCAGCCTCCACTTTTTTAACTACTTCATCCACATTGGCCTTTTCGCTGTTCGCAAGGTCGGAATAGAGCAAGTCGATTTTGTCGACTGCTTCCTTGGCGACATCGAATTTTGCCATGTCAACTGTGCCGGTTTTCTTATACCCCGCAAACATCATCTCAAGCGCCTTTGAGATTTTTGAGATATTCATGAATCCCATCGCAGCGCTCATGGACTTAAGGCCGTGGGCGGACCGTTGCATCTCCGCAATCAAGTCAGCATTCCCCGGGTTTTCCTTTATCCGGGGAATCTTTTTCAGCGCCTCAACAAATGCAGCTGCCTCTTCCTTGTACGCGTCCATGAATTCGGTCATGTTCATTGAGTCTTCCCCTCCCCCAGCAGGGGCCTGGGCTTGTGCGGGCTCTCCCGGAGATTCTTCTGAAGCCGAGGGAGATGCTTGGGCCTGAGGCTCAGTCGGAGCTGTTGATTGAGACTCCGGAGGCGCAGCGGAAGTTGCTTGGGGCGGTTCTTCTTTCGGAACCGCCTCCTCTCCTTTTTCCTCAGGGGGCTTGACCTTTTCCCCGAATTCTTTTGCAAGAGCTGCAATGTCCCTCTTTTGGGCTGCAAGCTGCTCTTGGAGCCAATCCGGCTCCTCCTTCGCCTCTCCTTTTTCCTCAGGGGTTTTCTGCGCTGCCCCAATAGCGAGTTTTTCCCTCTCCACAAGCCTCCTCACATCCTCGAGGCCAGGCTTCGAATAATCGAACAGAGGTTCTTTTGCTTTCGCTACCTTAATTGTAATCGAAACTTTCCCCCCTTCCTCCTTCTCAGAGACTTCGAGCTCCCCCCGGGGTTCAACAGGAATGCTTGTCCTGAAAAGGTCCTCAAGCTCATCCATCTCCATGCCAACAATATCGAGCTTCTCCCCGGGTTCCATTGCACTTATGCGCTTGGGCAGAACCTCCCCTAAGAATCGGGCAACCTCCCCCTTGTCCACAGAAACAAGCTTCTCCAACCCAAGGCTTCCAGTTATCCTCAGCTTCACGTCCTTGCCATTCGCCTCTATCTCGACTTTGTCCATCATGCTTATCTCAAAATAACTCATCGCCAACTCGCGCGCTTTGGCTTCGATTTCGGTGTGTACGCTTTCCTTGGGGCTGGGCACTGCGCTCCCCGCCTTTAATTCGGGACCCCCAGTTTTCTTATGGGGCGTCTCCCCGTCCAACTTTTTTTCTTCTTTCGCATGGGCTTTTCCAGCTTTTATGCGTCTTGGCTCCTCACGCTTCGTTTTCCCCTGAAGCTGCTTCTTTATCTGCTCATGAATCGGCAGGTGTGATCTCTCACGTGGTTGATTCTTTCCTGTTTGTTCCTTAATCTGAACATGCCCATCAGTTTCGTGGTGTTTCGAATGAATCCCCCCATCTTTCTGCTGCTTGTCCTGTTCATGCTCGCTGCCATTGATTCTCTTACTCGGCATCCGCTCATCTTTCAAATGTGCTTTCTGGGCGGTCTTACCCTTATCGTCTAATCCACGTGGTTTGTGCTTTGCATCTTTCAGGTTCTTTTTCCCCACTGCTACCACCCCTTCCCAATAAGCGCGAGCACCTTTGGGGCAACCTCCTCAAGCTTCAGGACAAAGTCCGGTTCAAAGCTTTTCAGCACGTTCTTCGGCAATTGCGGGCTCGCACACCCGTAGTTCGGGTCTTGGACTATCGTTTTCCCACCAGCGGCTTTTATCGCCTTAAGGCCAGCGATTCCATCTTCTCCATCCCCTGTCAGTACTGCCCCCACCGAGCTCTTGCCGCATACTTCTGCTACTGACGTCATCAAAACATCAAAGCTCGCACCGCCCTGGCCAGTTAATGGCTGCTTATGGACAACAAAATGCCCCCCCTCCTTTTTAAGAATTATGTCGTTTTCCTCAGGGGCAAACGTGACATGTCCGTTGCAAAGTGCGTCTCCATCATTAGCAATACCGACAGTAATCTCAGTGGTTTCGTTCAGGCTGGAAGGGAGGTCTTTCATCAGGATGCGGGTGAACTTGCTGTGCAGCTGCTGCATTACGATGACTGCGGCGGGCATTTTTTCATTAAGCATGCCGACAACCCTTCTGATTTCCTGGGGCCCCCCGGTTGAGGCGCAAATGACGACAACAATTTTCGCCGGCTCCGAATCCTCATTGGGGTTCACGGCTTTCGCCGCATCCCCCCCGCCTGCATCCGCTACTTTCGCGCTCACGGCATCCTTCACCGCGCGTATGAGTTCTGCCTTCATCCTTTCCATGTCGGCGGTTGTGGTTCCAGACGGCTTCGCAACCATTCCCACTGCCCCGCGCTTCAAGGCCTCTGCGCCTGCTTCTGCCCCCTCCTTCGTGGGCGCACTGATAACGACAACCCGTGTCGTCGGTTTCTCCTTCATGATGCGGGTGAGGACCGTGAGCCCGTCCATTCCTGGCATCTGGAGGTCAAGCGTGACAATCTGCGGCGTCTTCTGGTTTATGAACTCAAGTGCTGAAATCCCGTCCTTGGCTTCACCAATTACGTGGATATCCGGGTCGTAAGTAAGTATCTTGCGCAGCATCATGCGCATGAATCTCGAATCATCCACTATCAAAACGTCAGCCATGTTCCCCAGATAAGCCTGACACGTATTTGTTTATATTCATTATAGTTGCCAGGATTGGAAAAAGAGGTCACTTGCCAGCCCTAGGGACGGCTTTGGGTTCGGGCGGATTCTTTTTTCTCCCAAAGAGGAAAACCCCAATAATCGCAATTAAGAGAATCGCTGAAGCTCCAGCGACCAAGAAACTACTGCCATCTCCGCTTTCTCTAGGTGTTTTCAAGAGATAAGCCACTCTTTTCTGCACGTGGGTCGAGAGGGCTATCGAGTCAATTGATCTCCCATCCCCTGCCGCCTTTCCGGAGTCATCGAGATACGCCCTCAGCGTTTCTATCTCCTCTTTCATGGCAGGCTCGTCTCCCCTGATTTCGGACAATTGGGCCAAGGCAAGTTCCGCGTTTTCCATGTCCCGCTGGGTTTGCTTCTCAAGGCTTGCGAGCTCCAAAGCTACTTCCCCCTTCAAGGATTCTGCTTCGGAAATCTCTTCAAGCGCAACGAGGAATCCGGGCGCGTTTTTCATGATGAAATCAAGGCTCCCCTGGCTTGCGATTTCCCCAAGCACGCTATGCAGGTGCCCCCTTATTGACTCGAAATTCCTCCCCAGCTCCTCGGCGTTCGCCGAATATACGCCACTGGGTTTGCTAACCCTGCTTTCAGTGAACTTGGTCGCCCTCTCAAGGTCTTTTAATTGCTCCCCAATCGCATTACTGGAACCAAGGAATAACGTGGCGTTCTTGCTGAATTCAGATATGAGGCTATCCGCAGCAGCTTCAAGCTCAAAAGACGCGTTCTTCGCGCCTTCTTGCGCAGAATCCAGGAGAACTATGGCACCGTCATAATCCACGCCCCTCAACAGGCTCTCCGCATCATTAAGGGTTTTCTCATACGCTTCTATCCCCGATATGATGTCTTGAGTGTCTGTCAAGCTTCTCATGACGAGCGCGCTTTTCTTCGCCCGGCCTATCTCAGCTGATACATTGTCCCTTCTTTCAAAAATCGGCCCGTAATCAAAGTCCACGAGAAGGGCTAAAGAGCCATCGGCTGATTCAAGGGCGCCTTCGTAGTCCCCTCTCCCGCCGAGGATTCTCGCCATGTCGTATCTTTCAAGGGCATCGCTGATTCTCTCCTGCTCCCCCAACACATCGTATCCGCTTGCACCCATTAAAGCCAACGTTTTGTTGAGGCCGTCAATCTTCCCCTCAATAACCTTTGAGGCAATATCAAACGCAGCTTTGCTTGAGCCCTCCTGCTCAAGCTCGTTCTCGAGCCTTGATCGCGCCTCTTCCAGCGTCGATATCGCTTTCTTGAAATTGCCGACTTTCATGAATTCATCTGCACGCGCCAGTTCGCCAATGAGCCATCCAAGCGAATAGTTCATTGAAATCGTTTCAGTATCGTTGTAAAGGCGCCTTGCAAAAGCAGCTTCGTCGCTAACTACCACGCTGACTTCAAACAAAGCCTTTGAACCAGCGGGGAGCTCTTCGATTACCCAGGAAATCTGGCCACCGCTCCCGCTCTTCTCCATTCTCATCGATTTCGGCTCCCAATTCCCAATGCCAACTATTGATGCGTCGCCATCCGTGAGGGCAGGCTCGAAAACGTATACGCGAACATCTTTCAGGTGGAATGGGCTTTCAACTTCCACGAGATAACTGAATCCCCTTTCAGGTGGCGTCGCATTTTCAGAGCTCTTCCTGACCTCCACTGCGTGTTCGAAAGTGAACTCAGCAAAAACCGCGTTATCCCCTGCCTCTGCCTCCCCCATTACCACAGCGGATACTTTTCCGCCTGCAATTGGCCTAATCTCGACACCCGCGTCTCTTCCATTTATTGTTGCCGAATACATGTCCGGCCTGATTGGCAATATCGTTTCTGCTTGAATGGGAGCGCCAGTTTTCGATACAAACTTTACGGTCCAATGCCGCAACAGGACATTCTGCCCCACAAGCGCATCCTCATTTATATTCGATTTCGTCTCCGCAATCGTCAGGTTCGTTTTGAAGACCATCCGATACTGCGCGTTCGGGTCAGCTTTCTTCAGGAGCACTAGGAGAACCCCGTCGGCATAGGCAACATTTTCAACTTCAGGGGGCCTCTCAGTAATCTCCTGGCTTCTCACAGGTATTGCTAGCGGCACTTCAACTGCCACTGGCCCAGAATACCCGATTGCGAGCGGGTTCCTAAGAGTGACCTCGACAGTCGTAGCTCCAGGTTTGTCAAGCGCCTGCGGACCTTCAAATATCAGCCGGGCGTCCGAGTTGGACTCAAAGCTTTTCTGGAGAAGCAGTGCTTTGTACTGCGATATCTTTTCAGAAAACCGCTCATAGAACAGTTCGAGCTTCTTGTAACTCCCAAGTGCAAGGGCCGGGGATACGGTGTCCTTTTGGACGAACTGCGCCTCATACTCCTCGAAAGTCTCAAAGTCATCCCTCAACTCCCTTATCGAGGCGACATCAGGTCCGAGCGCATTCATAATTTCTCCCCTAAGGCTGTCGAGCCGCGAGTACTTTGCCCCAGCCCTCTGTTCAATCTCCCCGATCCTCTCTTTGCAAGTCGAGATTATCGCATCCAATCCGTCTTGTTTTGCCCCCTTCAAGAGGACTTCGGCTGTGTCCGCATAATCAGCGTCTCCAGAAACATCAATGCCGTCGCGTTCGGCTTTGCTTATGGCTTCTTTCAACTCTTCGATTGCTTTTTCAGCTTCCCCCCGTTTGTTCTCCAAATACACCGAAGCTTCCGAGAGCATGGGGGGAATGTCTGAAAGAAGGCTGACTGCCTCTGAATAATACAGGAGGGCTTTCCCGGAGCTCGCGCCCCTCGCCGCGTCTTCCTTGAGTCGGGCTTTCTCCAACTTTGCTTTTGCAGAGTCATACAGGGTTTTCTCGCTCGTGCTCTTCTGCGAGAACAGCTCTATCGCCCTCTCCGCGGCATCCCTTTTTTCAAGTGAAAGCTCGGCGGCTCTTTTATTTAAACTAGCAACAAGAGCATCCGCTTCGTCAATTATCGTTTCGGCTTCCCTGGTTTTCCTAATGCATTCCCCAGCTTTCTCAATCCCAACAGCCAAATATCCGTGTCCCCGCCCGCTCACAGTGTTTTCCGCATCCTCGAGAGCCTGCTTTGCCCCCCGCCCGAACCCCCTGTTCGATGCAAGAAGTCCGGCCTTCAGTGTCGCCTCTGCCGGAGTGTTGCCGGCGCCCCCCCAATTGAAACTTCCCCCGTAAAACTTGAGCACCAGAACAGAGTCAATGACCTCGTAGTCGTCTTTTTTCATCCTGGAGACTTCCGCTCCAGCCGAGTTCACCTTTCCTTCGCAGAGCCTGTGCACCTGCCCGTATTCCTCTCTCATGCTTTCAATGCTTCCGACGGTTTCTCTGCGTGCGTCAATGATTCTTGCGAAAACAGAGTCTTCCGAACCTATCAGTGTCCAAACAGCATCAGCCAGGTTTCCATTGGCCAAGGTAAGCTTCCCGCTCGTTTGGATGTTCTGTGCAATGTCATCCGTCATGCGAAGCGCTTTGACATACCCTCCCCCAAACCCGTCGCCCTTTTGGTCCCCCCCAACAATCTCCGCATATTCCTCGGCAAGGCCGTTATACGTGCCGCTTGCGCTTCCAGTATAGTTGGGATGGCCCGCTCCAGCCCTTTCAAGTTCGTCGAAATCCTTCTCGAACGCGAGCATCGCCTCATTGATGCCCGTTCCGGTTTCCGCGAGCGCGAAAAGAGCGAGCCTGAGTGCCCTGACGTTCATGTCCGTTTCAAGCACGCCATAAGCGAGCACATTCGACAGGCCGACTGGCGGGGCAGAGGGAACCAGGACATTCCAGCTGGCCATTTCCCTCAATCTTCTAAACATGGACGCTGCGCCAAGGAGTTCCTTGGCCCGCATCATATCTGCGTCGCTTTTGTTGAAATACTCCAGGCTCCTCCTGAAAGCTTTTTTCTCGTCTGCGCTCAGCTCAATGAGCGTTCTCGCGTTGGTTTCCTTGGCAGAGGAAATCCCAAGCTCCTCCGTCCACTGGGAAGCGCTGCCAGGGTTGAGGTACCACGAATAGTCGAAAGCGTAATCGTAGCTCTGGGGAATCCGGTCTATCCTTGAAAAATTCGCGGGGTGCGCAAACGGGAAAAGGATGCCTAGCAGAATCACGAATGCAAGGAATTTTCTCATCGCACCCCCAACTGCTTTTGCCGGTTATTTATTTAAATTCGCGCTAGGGACAAGGGGTTTCGCAAACCTTGTGTTTAGCCCAATAACAAACTACCAGTCGCTACCCAAGCCTCGTTATCCCGCTTCCAACCCCGATCCCATGCCCGCTCGTTGCGTTCGCAGGAAGCTCGAGAACGTACATTGCATTCGAGTCCGGGTAATATGTTGTGCAGGGCTCGCCCAAACAAGGCAGGACATCCTGCGCAATTCCCACAACCTTCCAGCCCTCATCGATGAACACGATGTCGATTGGAAACTTCATGCTCTTCATCCAAAATCCGTGCCTACCCGGGCTCTCGAAAACAAAAAGCATCCCGCAGCTCCCGCATAAGGAGTCATGGCCCATGAGGCCCTCCTCCCTCCCCGCTTGCGTATCCCGAATCTCGCAATCAACAATCTTCCCATCAGGGAGTTGGACTTTCGCAGTATCGGGCTCGCCCCCCCAATCCCCGTTCCCTTCGCCCAAGCACCCGAGCAAGAGTAGCGCAATCGCTAAAAGGGCTGCAATTCTCATAAGTAAAACTCGGGCAAGAAAGAATAAAAACGCTCTTCCCCAAAATCCGCTCGATGTTCATAACTCATTTGACAGCAGGCTTGCTTTTCGTCTACCTGTTCTCGCTCCCACTTGCCCCCGCCCTGATAGGCGCATACCTCCCCGACCTCATCGACAAGCCCATCTCGCTTCTTGGCTTGACCGGGGGAAGGGACCCAATCCTCCATTCGTGGCTCATCCTTCTCCCGTTCCTCGCTTGGCTCGCTCTTGACAAGAAGAACAAGGTCGCCCTGGCATTCGTTCTCGGAATCTCCTCCCACCTCCTAATCGACCTTCTGAACACCCCGGGAGTCGCCCTCTTCCATCCTTTCACCGGCTACATCGACCCGGGGATTTTCAAGGAAGCAATCCTTTTCCCAGGGAACATCCTCTCGGGAACGGGCCCCTGGCTCTACATGGAGGAGAAGCTTTGGGTTTTCGAGGTTCTTTCCCTGCTCGCCTGCATCCCGATAAGCTATTTAATAGTTAAACGGCGGAAGGAACTAGTTGAGTGAATGGACAGCGCATACGATTTCGTAAACAAGTCTTGGAAAAGCACATGCAGAGTCCTTCTTAAGGATGAAGTCGGGGACCTGAAGGACTTGAGGATTATCTTCTGCGCTACAACGACCCACTAGCTTCGAGCCCATCATCGATTTCCGGAAAAAAAGTTTCC
>JBDRJJ010000162.1:0-2447 GCA_043815135.1 Microcaldota archaeon
CAAAAGCTCACTGATGAGGAGATTATTGAGCTCGCAAAGCTCGGGATAAAGGTGGAGGAGCACTACGGAAAGCCCCAGGACATGGAATGGGCATATTCAGAGGGCGAGCTATACATTGTCCAGAGCAGGCCAATAACAACATTGAAGAAAAAGGACATTAAGATTGAAAAGAAAGACCAGGGCGACTCTAGCTCTGGGAAAGGAGGTGGACACATGGGGAACAAGATTTCGCCAGACAAGGCGACGATTCTAGTGAAAGGCTTGAGTGCGAGCCCGGGGATAGCATCAGGACCTGTTCGATTCGTCCCAACGCCAGACAAAATTGACATCATGCAGAAGGGAGAAGTTCTTGTTACTGACATGACCACCCCTGACTTCGTCCCTGCGATGAAGAGGGCTGCTGCCATTGTCACTAATGCTGGAGGAGCGACGTGCCACGCTGCGATAGTTTCCAGGGAGCTCGGAGTCCCGTGCATAGTCGGGAGCAAGAAGGCAACGAGCGTCCTCAAGGACGGGATGATAGTCACTGTGGATGCGATAAGGGGAATCGTTTATGAAGGCGATGTCGATTTCGGCGAGGAGGAGGCCGCACACGACGATTCTGACCACGCCCCGAGACCGATGGTCGAGTACACTCCTGTGACTGGCACGAAAGTCTACGTGAACCTCGCTGAGATTGAGCTTTCGGAAAAGGTCGCGAAGCATCCGTGCGACGGAGTCGGGCTGCTCAGGGCCGAGTTCATGATTGCAGCCATCGGTGAGCACCCGAGGAAGCTCCTCAAAGAGGGGAGGGGGCAGGAATTCACAGACAAACTCGCAGAAGGGATGAGGCGGATCTGCGTTGCGTTCTACCCGAGACCCGTAGTCTACAGGGCAACTGACTTCAAGACGAACGAGTACAGGAACCTGAAAGGCGGCGACGAGTTCGAACCTAAGGAAGCGAACCCGATGATGGGTTACAGGGGCTGCTCTCGCTACGTTGCCGAACCCGACGTGTTCAAGCTCGAGCTAGAAGCGATAAAGAAGGTGCGCGAGGAATACAAGCTCAAGAACCTCTGGCTCATGATACCTTTCGTGAGAACCCTTGATGAATTCAGGGCAGTGAAGGAGATAATACACAATGAGGGGCTCAAGCAAACCAGGGACTTTAAGCTCTGGATAATGTGCGAGGTGCCTAGCACCGTGTTTTTGATAGACCAGTTCTGCGAGCTCGGAATCGACGGGGTATCGATAGGCTCAAACGACCTCACTCAGCTGACTCTTGGGACGGACAGGGACAACGAAACCCTTGCCACCGGATTTGATGAGAGGGACGCCGCGGTCCTCACTGCGATAAAGCATGTGGTGAAGAGATGCAAGGCTCACGGAGTTACTGTTTCGCTCTGCGGGCAGGCGCCCTCAGTATATCCGGAGTTCGCTGAGAAGCTCGTCGAGTTCGGGGTAACAAGCATGAGTGTGAATCCGGATGCGATTGAGAGGACGCGCAAGATTGTCGCAAGTGCTGAACAGAAAGTAATGCTCAAGCGGCTCTCTGAACTCACCCACGATGAGGATGAGGAGAGATGGGGGCTAGACTTCGAGCACCTGCACAAGCAGTAAGGCTGGAACGGTAAGCCTTTTTGGCTTACCCCATTTCTCTTTTTATCATTTCCTTTATTGTATCGACTGCTTCCCGCTTCGCATCTTCTGGGGAGGATATGACTGGGATTGTCCGGGTTGTTTCCAAGGAGCTTGTCGTCCCGTTCACGGCATCCATGAGCCCGTTGAGCCTGAAGAATGGGATTCCCCCAAGTTCTCCGATGAACCCCTTTGTCGTTTCCCCGCCTGACTGGTATTCACGCGCAACGATTTTTTTGAATGAATCCATATCTCCGTAAACCGCGTTTTTGGCAACCAAAAGGATAGCGAGTATTTTTACTTTCTGCCGCGTATGGTGGTCCGCCATGTCGAGGACCTCCTCAAGGTTCTTCTGCGGGTTTGTTCCTTGCGCATTAGCAACTGCATCTAGAGCGGCCATCCTGCTCTTTATGAGAAATACTTTCTTGTAATTGTCATCGTAATCTTTTCCGATGTCCTGCTTAAGTTTTTCGCCCAACTTGGTTGTTAGCTCGCTTCCTGGCTGCCCCGTCAGCTCCAAAAGCCGGTCAAGATTAGCAGTGGAAGTTGGGAGAACGTATGGGTTGTCCGAAAGGAGTGCATATTCGAATGCGCGAATTGCGATTGTCTTCCCTTGGAAGTCAAGTTTCTTGAAGTCATAGTTGAGCATTGCAAGGAACAGCTCTCGGTCGAATGACTCGTCCCCGCGCCCGAACGATGCCGAGATGCTAGAAAGAGAGCGCGGGTCCCGGATTTGGCCGAGCACCCTGGCCCCGATTACCCGGAGCTTCTTGTCCTCTGAAAGAAGGAGGCTTTCCAGGGCATCTCTTCCCTTCAGGCCTGAAACGAGC
>JBDRJJ010000163.1:0-4541 GCA_043815135.1 Microcaldota archaeon
GGACCTCGAGCTCGCTTCCGTTTATTTTCCCAAAATGGCCCATTTTCGCAAGAAGAGGGACCATCTCCTCGCTTTTTAGCTTGAAGCCTATCAGGGAGTTTATTTTTTCCGGGGAAACGACGATTGATTTTCTGGAGAGCTCCGGCAACTCTTTTCCGCCAACATCAACTGAATAGAGTTCCCCTCCCCTGTCTGAAAAAAGTGCGCAGAGGACGTTGAGGGCATCGCTCACTGCAGTAAAAGAAGTCCCGGTGACATCGATGAAGATGTTCTTCGTGGACTCGGAGACGCGGGTCAGTTCGCCGTTTATTATTGGCGGGAATGAGAGGACGTTGTCGTTTGCGTCAACTATTATGGGATAGAGGTCGTGCTCGGTTACGAGGTGAGCATAACCCTTTCCCTTCGGGTGCTTCTCGAGAATCTGGCCCAGGTCGAGCGATTCTTCGGTGTCAAGCGGGACGAAAGACACGTCCTTTGGGTGAACCGCTTTATAGGTGAATGGTGGTTTCAGCGGGTCAAGGTTGTGGACCCCTATTGCGACCTTCTTCCTGTCTCTCCCGTGCGTCCCGTGAATTTTCTCCTGGACCTGCATGAGGGATTTTATCATCGAGTCGTCTATTGCAACGCCCCTGACTATCGCTGCAGCTGCCTCAGGCCTAACTCCCTTTACCGATGGGTCGATCTTCATTGAAATTCCGCTTTTCTTGAAAATGTAGTCGGCCGGCTTCTTCGCCCCGGTATAGTTCGCAAGTGCCCTCGCAATCCCCTCGACGCTCAAGAGGTCGATTCTGTTAGGGGTGATGTCGCAGCGGATTGTCTCCTTGTTTATTGCATCAACCGGAGCACCCATCATGTCAAGGGCCTCGCGCAGCTCTTGGAGGGGCACGCACACGCCCATGAACCTGCAGGCCTCCTTATAGTCGAATTCCACTATTGCCATCAGTATCTGCTCCTTGCGTTCCTAAGCCAACCAAGATCGTTCCTGTAGAATGTCCGTATGTCCTCGACCCCCATTCCGAGCATCAGGGGCCGCTCTAGGCCGAGGCCCCATGCGAGCACAGGGTATTTGCCGCAAAGCGGAAGGCACACCTCCGGCCTGAAGATTCCTGCGCCCCCCAGTTCCAGCCATTCGTTCCTCTCTTCGAAAAATACCTCGACTTCCAAGCTCGGCTCGGTGTACGGGAAGTAGCTGGGCCTGAATCTTATTTTTTCGAAGCCGAGCTTCTTGTAAAACTCTCTCAGAAGGCCCATGAGGTCCGTGAATGTCGCACGCTCCCAGATTACTATTCCCTCGACTTGGAAGAACTCGGCCAGGTGCTTGAAATCCGTCTGCTCGTTCCTGTAGACCCTGCCTACGCAGAAATATTTCGAAGGCTCGCCCCCGCCCATCGCGACATAGCGCGCTGAAACTGCGGTGGTGTGGGTCCTGAGAACGAGGTTCTTTGCAACCTCTGAATCCCACTTGTACTTCCAGCCTTTCTCGTGGGCATCCTTGACGCTTTCCACGATGTCGTTTCCCGGAAGCTCTTCTTTCCCGTTCAGATAGAATGTGTCGGCCAGCTCGCGGGCTGGATGGTCCTGTGGCTGGAACAGGGCATCGAAATTCCAGAACGCTGATTCAATTGGCTCGCCCTCCATCTCCTCAAACCCCATTTCAGAAAAAATCGTTCGGATTCTACCCGTAAGCTTTCTGATTGGATGGCGCTTGCCTGGAAAAAGCCTCTCCACTGGGGCAGATGTGTTGTATGGCGCAAGGTCAATTGATTTCCATTTCCTTCCCATTATGAGCTCGCGGTCCAAGACGCTCACTTCCTCAGGGACTTCCCCGATTTCCTGGGCAATCTTTTTCCCCTTTTCAGTGAGCTTTGCAGTGCGATAAGAGCGCTCCTTTGAGATTATGCTCCCTCTTTTCAGGAGATTCTCGAGGATTTGGCGCTCAGAGCCAGATGCCTCGAGTGCCGGGTTCGCGCTGATTTTTTTAAGCAAAATTTTTACTGAGTAGTCCTTGTGCTCCTCCAACCCCTTGTTGGTCGCCCTCATCGACTTGTCCTGCCCGAACTCGAGCCAGCCGTTCTTCTTGGCCCAGGGAATCCCTATCTTTTTCTCTTCTAATAGGATGTCGTTACTCCCTGAAGCGAGCTTCTCAATAAGCAGTTGCTCTGGAAAGCCTCTTTTCAGGAACGCTGTCCCTTCTGCAGTGAGCAGATACTGAATTGACTTCGAACTCGAGCCCTCGAGTGCGCCCTTCTCCTCGAGCCATTGAAGAGCCCTGAGCACTGAGTCTTCAGGTAGCTTTGTTGATAGCGCAATCGACTTTGCGTCAATTGAACCAGTAAGCATTGCTTTTAAGACGAGCTTTTCATGCCTGTGCATAATACCACGTCAGTTATCCTTGCGCCTTCTGAGAACTATGAAGGATGCGAGCACGACCCCGGTTATGATGACTATTGCAAGGCCCTCTCTCGAATAGAGTATCTTCAGTATGTCGTCCCTCACCGAGCTGAAGAACCCCATCACCTCAACGCTTAGGGGTTCCTCGATGTTGAACTTAAGCCCCATGTTCGAAAGGGGGATTCTTCCGTTCCAAGAGAACGATGCTGTTGTCCCTTGCCCAGAATCTGCTGGAGCCGCCTGTTCCGGCGTCGGGTTCACCGATATGTTGAACGCGCCTTCCGGGAGGTTTATCGTCAATCGGGTGTTCTCAGGAAGAACTATCCCGCCTGAGCTCGAGGCCTCGAAGGAAAGCGCCTCTGTGTTCAGGGAGTAGTTGCTTGTCCTGGGCTTGAATTTTGTGATTGTGAATAGGCCACTCCCAGTCTTGTTCGCTATCGGCGATAGTTCGTAGGTAAGGATGATGGTCCCATGGCATATCGTGCATGTGTCCCGCACGCAGCCCTCGCAACCGTCCCTGGGCTGGGCGAGGATTGTAACATCCGTTATGTCCACTATGTCCCTGTTGAAGTGGAAGCGGAAGTCGAGCTTCGTCTTCGAGCGCCAGCTGGTGATGTCGTAAGAGGACATCGCGTTGTCGTATATTGCTGGGCTCCCGCTGTCCATGGAAATGCGCACGGTCTCAGTGACTTTCGCAGTGCCGCCCGGATTCACGTCGACTTTGACAGTAAGGTTAGTCTGTTGGAACTCGGCAAATGGAAGGGAGACGAGCAGCAGTAGCGCTAGAATTGCCTGTATTGCCTTCATGTTATCCCTTTAACGTGGGTTATATATTTAAATTCATAAGCGGGGGTAAGGAGGACCCTGGAACCTTAGGGGGCGGAGCCCCCTGTGGTTCGGCGTGGGTTATATATTTAAATTCATAAGCAGAATAGCAAACAGGGGAGGAGATGGAATACGTATATTACATGGGGCACGCTTCCTTCGAATTAGAGCTAGGGGGAAGGCGGATACTCATAGACCCGTTCTTCGGTCCTTCGATAAAGGGGAAGCCGCGGGCCATCCCCTCGACTGGTTCAGTCCAGAAAATAGTGAAAGCGGATTTCGTCCTGATAACGCACGAGCACCCGGACCATTTTGAGAAAGAAACGGTTCAGGATATCGTGAAACGAACCGGCGCAGTGGTCGTGGCCCCAAGAAACGTTCTCGGGCAACTCAACATCGCCGACAACAGGAAAGTCGACATCAGGGTCGGGGATAAGTTCAACCTCTACGGAGTCGAGATAGAGGTCACTCCTGCAGTCCACCCCCAGTCGGAATATCCAGTTGGGTACATTGTGAGCGGGGGAGGGGCGAGAGTGTACCATGCAGGCGATACCTACGAGTTCTCGAAAATGATGGACATCAAGACCGACTGGGCACTGATTCCAATCGGCGGCTCATTCACAATGGACCCCATTGGCGCAGTAAAGGCGTGCGATGAGATAAGGCCGAAGTTCGCCGTCCCAATACATTATAATACTTACGAGAACATAAACCAAGTTGTTGCCGAGTTCACAACTGCAGTGGAGGCTTCCGGGAGGACCAAAACCGTGGTGATGAAGCCAGGCGATAGCAGGGAAATATAGGAGGGATATTGATGATAACCGGCGGGAAGATATTCTCAGTTGAGGCGAAAAGAAACACCGAGGATCCGATTGTCGGGCTCTCCATAAACATCTCAATCGACGATGTCTTGAACGAGGGGAACGACCTAGAGATAAAGTACACGTACACTGCGGATTACGCGAAGGGTGTAGGGATGCTCAAAATCGTTGGGTCGATTTCATCGAACGAGGAGCATGCCCGTGAGATTATGCTTTCCTGGAAAAAAGACAAGAAGCTTCCAGAGGACTTTGCAGAGCTGATTCTCAACACGATAAACTTCACGTGCGGGACGAACGGAACGCTCGTTGTGAGGCCGATAAACCTCTCGCCCCCGATGGTGCCCCCAAGAATCGAGCTCGCGAAAGCGACTGACGCGCCCTCTTCGGGGGCAGCAGAGATGTAGTTCTTTTCTCTCATTTTCCTTATTTTTAATCCCCTGGAGTATTGTTAACTTTACAAAATGTAAAGTTTTATATACTTATTGTTACATATACTTTACAGGG